>CAYUOB010000061.1:0-19274 GCA_964446145.1 uncultured Desulfobacula sp. | reverse complement strand
AATCTTTGCCAAAGTTCATTTAAATCCCCTGAATTTCACCAAATATACCTGCATAATAAAAAGGCCTGGCAGGATTCTGTTTCCTGTCAGGCCTTTTTTCCGGGCCTTTGCCGGTATTTTAAGCGAAATTATTTCTTTTTTGAGCTCAGCTCAGGAAAATCCCAGTAAAAATATTCGTTTTCACGCCTGGTTTCTCCGTTTTCCTTTTTCTTGATTTCCATTTCCCTCAATTCAATGCGCCTGATTTTGCCACTGATTGTCTTGGGAACTTCCTGGACAAATTCAATGATTCTGGGAATCTTGAATTTTGCCAATACGCTTATCGTGTGTTTGAAAAGGTCAAGTGCGAGTTCTCTGGACGGTTCATGGCCAGGCCCAAGAATCACATAAGCCTTGACAAGCTGATAGCGGTTGGGATCTGGGCTGCCGACAACTGCTGCCTCTGCCACTGCCTCATGCTCAACAAGTGCGCTTTCAACTTCAAAAGGACCAACCCTGTAATCTGAAGATTTGATGACATCATCTGCACGCCCCACAAACCACCAGTACCCGTCATTGTCAAAATATGCGCGGTCGCCTGTATAATAATAATTGCCGACAAAAACATCCTTTACTTTTTCAGGATTACCTATGTATTCCTTGAACAGGCCAAGTGCGCGCCATCTGTCAAGCCTTACCACTATATGACCGGGCTCATCCGGCTGTGTCACTTCCCTGCCCTCATCATCCAGCAGGGCCATGTCATACATAAAGGAAGGGCGGCCGAACGACCCTGCCTTCATTTTGCCTGTCATCCAGGGGGGATTGCCTATCATGGCTGTTGATTCTGTCTGCCCGTAAAAATCACGGATCTCGGTACCAGTATGTTTTTTCCACTGCTGAATCACTTCAGGGTTCAATGGCTCGCCTGCACTTATGGACTGCCTTAATGCACTAAAATCAAATTTATCCAGATCAAGTCCGATGAACATTCTCCATGCAGTTGGAGGAGCGCAGAATGTGCTGACCCTGAATCTGCTGAGTGCGTTGAGATATTTTGTGCCGTCAAGAACGGAAAAATTGAATCCAGTGGCTGTGGCCCCGACATTGAGAGGGCCGAAAAAACTGCTCCATGCCCATTTTGCCCAGCCCGGAGCACTCAGGTTATGGTGGATATCATCAGGACGTATCCCGATCATTACTGAGGTGGAAAGATGTCCAAGAGGATAAGAGGAGGCTGTATGGCCGACCCGTTTGGGGAGCCCTGTTGTCCCTGAGGTAAAAAAGCAGAAAAGAGTATCGTCTGACCTGATTTTTGCAGGTTCCGCCTGATCCGGCTGTTCACTGGCCTGTGAAAATTGTGTCCACCCGTCTTTTTTGCCTATGACAAGCTTTACCTTGGGACTGACCCCTGTATTCATGATTGCCTCTTCCATTATGGGAGCGGAGGTTTCATCTGCTATGACAACATCCGGAGCATAGGCTTTAAACCGGTATTCCAGTTCCTTGACTGTCATTGTCATGGCTGTGGGAACCACTATCAGGCCCCCTTTTACACCGGCAAGGCTTGCAAACCATGTTTCAGGAATAATCGGGATCATCATATAGACATTATCCCCTGCCTGAACATTGCTCTTCCTGATCAGATTAAGTACCTGATTGCTTCTGGCGGCAAGTTCAGCATATGTAAATTCACAGGTTTCATCAGTATCCAGATCTGTCCAGATCAGGGCTTTCCTGTCCGGGGTCTCCTTTACATGCAGGCCTTCAAAAACCTCATCTGCCCAGTTGAAATACTCTGGCAGATCCATTTTGTTCAGGCGGTCGAAAAAAGATTTTGCTGCCTGTTCTTTATCTGAATCATCAGCCATCATGTTCAGTTCCATGGCTTCTTTGTATAAACCGGCAATATCCATTGACAAATCCTCCTCAGTTTAGAATTAAAAAAACGAAATATCGTCATGATGTGGTGTATTAAAGAGGGCAATATTGTACAATAGGGAACTGCCTGATTTTAAGCATAGGAAAACCAGGCAGTTTTATGTGGGGTGACAACCCGACAATATGTAGGCTCACAAACCTACATTAAAAATATTTATTCCGTCCTGCTGGCAATCTGGCCTGTTTTTTCAAAATGCACCGCACATCTGACAAGCTCATTTGCATTTTTAAGATGCAGTTTCTCCTTGATTCTTTCCCGGTAGGTTCCGATTGTTTTAATGCTTAAAAAAAGCCTTTCAGCAATTTCCCTTGAAGAAAAACCCCTTCCTATCAGTTTGAATACCTGAAGTTCCCGGTTGGTCAGGCGGTCAAACGGAGTTTTAGTATGAATGTCAGGGCTATCTGAAATACTTGAAAGAATATGCTCTTTCACATTTTCATTCAGATATATTTTTCCCTTCAGAACATGGCGTATTGCTGTAACAACCGATTCCATTGCCTCCTGTTTCATTATATATCCTTTTGCACCTGCATGCAGCGCGCGTCTTGCATAAAGGAATTCATCATGCATGGACAATACAAGCGCAGGGATATTCTTATGATTCTTTTTCATGTATCGCACAAGATCAATGCCATCGGAATTTTTAAGCGTGATATCGACAATAACAAGATCAGGATGCAGGGCCTGAATTTCCTCCATGGCAGGATTCACATCCTTTGCACTGCCAAAGGCAACCAGATCCTTTTCCTGATTTATCAGCTCTGTCAGACCAAGTCTGAAAATCGGGTGATCTTCAACCAGCAGTATTTTTTTCTTGTCTGACATCAATCAGATCGCCCTGATATCTTAAAGATTTAAGTTAAAATAGCATATTTATTGCTATACAACATTCAGCAAAGGGTTTCAAGCGGCATGGCAATGGTTATTTTCACCCCCTGATGCCCGCCGCTGCCGGACGATATGCGCAGGGAAGCTCCCATGAGTTTTGCCCTGTAGTGCATTATTCTGAGGCCCATGCCGGCAGACTCCTGTGAATGTGTCATGCCGCACCCGTCATCTTTTATGATCAGCCTGAACTGATCTTTGCATGCTTCCATCAATATGGTGATTTCCCGTGCATTTCCATGACGGATGGCGTTTTGCACAGCCTCCTGCACTATATGGTACAGATTAACATTAACCATGTGATTCCCCTGGGGAACAGAATTTCCGCATTCAAGCCTGCATTGTATCCTGTGTATATTTTTTGTATTGGCCACAAGCTGTCTGAGCGATGATTCAAGGCCGAGGTTGAAATACACAGGGCAAAGCCCCCTGGCAAGGCTCCTGGTCTTATGTATGGCTTCTCTTATAAGCTCTGTGATCTGATCGGCAAGCCTTGAGGCTTCAGGGTCAAATTCATTTATTTTCTGGTTCAGCACCTTGGTCAGGCCTTCAATCCCGATAAGATGCGGGCAGAGGTCGTCATGAAGGTCATTGCCGATCTTCTGGCGTTCTTTTTCCCCTGTCTCCATTATGGCTTTTTCAAGGCGCTTGACCTCTGAAATATCCCTGTGCGTAATCACAGACCCAATGGGTTCTCCTTTTTTATTGCGGTAAACAGATCCCCTTGTGGTTACATCAATGGTTTTCCCGTCCTTTGATGTTCTTCTGGTCTCAGTTCTCGGAAGGAGTTCGCCCCTGAGAATCGTTCCGATTCCTTCCATGGTTTCCTTCCAGTGTTCTTCCGGAACAAAATGATCCATTTTTTTTCCCAGGCATTCTTCAAGCGTATATCCGAATACCCTTGTGAATGCAGGATTCATATAGGTGACCCTGCCCTGCATATCATATACAACAATGGGGTCAGGGGTTGCCTCCATGACGGAACGATATTTTTCCTCGCTTTCCCTTAAGGCTTCCTGGGCCTGCCTTCGTTCCTTAATCTCGGCTTTGAGACTTTTGTCATAGGATTCAAGCCTGTCCATGAATGAGTTATAGTAAAGGGAAAGCTGGCCCACTTCGTCTCTGGATGCCATTTTGACCATGCGGTTGGAAAATCCGTTCACAATGTCCTGGTCAAACCTGTTCATCAGTTCCTGGAGCGGTTTTGTTATTGTGGAGCTTAAAAAAAAAGAAATGGGGATAAAAATGACAAAACTTGCACAGCATACAGCAATGATAAAAGTCCTTATTGTTTTCAGGGGAGCAAACACCTCATCAAGAAAACTTGTTGAAGCCACGATCCATTCATATTCAGGAATATAATTGAATATAACAAGTTTTTTTTCGTGTCTGCCATTGCCGGATTTTTTCCGGGAATAAATTATTTTGCCTGTTCCCATGGTAATAATTTTCCTGAAAAATCCAGCTTCGTCAGGAGGCAGACCTGAAATATTGATACCTGCAAGATCAGGGTGGATAATGATATTCCCGCTGGTGTCCATGACAAAACAAAATCCTGTTTTCCCGAATCTCAGGCTCAAAATATTTTTTTTAAAATCATTTATGTTCAAAAGCCTTGAAAATTCTTTCCTGTAGGATGAAACCGTGATCATCCAGTTCCAGGGCCTGAACCAGGTCAGGTACAATGCCTTGGCCCTTGGAGCAGGGTCATCAGGGTTCTGCCATTCATATTCAATATATCCGTTTTTTTTTGCAATCATTTCACGGACAAACCTGTGATCTGAAATATCAAGCCCTTCAAGGGATTTTTTGGGGTGTTTCACCACTTTGCCGGATCCGTCCAGAATGCAGATATAGCCTGTTTTGCCAATTTTCTGGGAAAGAAGGATATCACCAGCAAGTTTTTTTGCCCGGGCCATGGAAATCCTGCCTGACAATGCCTTGTCATAAAGGTGTCTCACAATCTGAAGATTATTTTCAGCTGCTGCGCGCAGGTGATTCTTTATGGACACAGATACAGCGGTCTTTACCGTATTTACTATGGCAGTGGTGGATTTTTTAAGTTCATTTTCAATATTATTTTCAACATGCTGCCTTACAATGGAATATATTGTAAGGCTTGAAAGGCTCATTATTATGAAAAATGTAAAGGAATAGATCAGCAGGAGTTTATACCGGATGGGAAAATTCCTGATGAAAAAAAACGGGTTCATATCACAATGATATCCCTGGTGAAATTATTGAGAATTTTTGTTTTTCCATCATGGTCTATGACAACGATATCCTCAATCCTCATTCCGACCTTTCCAGGAATGCAGATACCCGGCTCAACGCTGAAGGCCATACCCCTTTCAAGTTTCCTGGTGTTGCCTGCGTTAATGTAGGGGCCTTCATGCACATCAAATCCGATGCCATGCCCTGTACGGTTCAGAAAATTGGAGCCAAATCCGCTGTTTTCAATGATCCTTCTGGCTGCAAGGTCAATTTCACAGCACGGCACTCCTTCCTTTGCGCAGGCACAGGCAGTTTCCTGGGCATGCCTTATGATATTGTAAATCTTTTCATCTTCCTTTGAAATCTCACCTGTGAAAAATGTCCTGGAAGTATCTGAGCAATATCCCCTGTAACGGCACCCAAAATCAAGCAGAACAACGTCCTTTTCACCAATGATTCCGGAATCCATGCAGTAATGGGGCCTGGAATTATTGGGTGCGCATGCGACAATGGGATCAAAGGCAAGGCCCTGCGCCCCTTTTTCCATGAAAGATTGTTCAATTTTTTCCTTGATCTCCTTTTCTGTCATGCCTGGCTTTATGAATCCTGCAAGCTCGTCCATGACCTCATCTGCCATGCGGGCTGCAATTTCCATGTTTTTGATATCGTCTTCAGATTTTATCATGCGCAGTTCCTCAAGCAGCCCGGAACCATTCACAAATTCACAGACCATGTTCTTTTTCATCTCAAGAAGATCAACCGCTCTTACGGTTTCCCCCACAGCTATCTTTTTATTCTCAAGCCTGAAGTCCGCGAATGCCTGTTTCAGTGTATCAATAAATCCAGAGCCATCATTCCAGACATAAAAAGATACTTCTTTGGGAAACCAGGGCCCTAAATCTTCTGCATAAATCAGATTGCAAAAATAAAATATTTTCTTTGCCCTTGTAATGAACAGGGCCTGCAGGCGTTCACATCCGACAGGAGTAAATCCGGCAAGATATTCAAGGGTATTGGAAGGGCCTATCATTACGGCATCACAATCAAATTTATGCATCAGGGAACACAGTCTGTCCGTTTTTACGGGATCAAGCATGGCAAAAAGATTCCTTTTTATTTTTCAGAACGGGAAATTTCCTGTTTAAGCATGCAACAGGCAATACGGTATTCAGGTTTTCCTGTTTCATCATAAACAATATTGTAAGGCTGTATCATTCTGTTCATCACACAGCCTTCAGGTATGACAAGTTCAAACAGGCTGGTTTCATTTATTCCAGGCCTTGGAACCAGCCTGTTGTTCACAATCTCAAATGAATGCAGGGGAAAATCCTCGCATATCGGACACTTATACACCCTGCCGTTGGGAAACACAAAATAATTATCAGCCACAAGGCCTGCACATTGAAATTCTTCATCATTGGACAGAAAAACCTTGGGATAGGTTACAACAATGCCCTGACCTGCAATTTTTTCCGCCACTTCAGGTATTTTTTCAAGCCAAAGATTCCGGGACACCTGGGCTTTGCCTGAATTGTCAGATGATCTGCCCCTCAACCCTATGACCTGAATAAAAAACCTGGTGATGCCAAGGCCCATGACAAGATCGGGCATAAGATCAATCTCATGAATATTCATTGCAGATACCGTATAGATCATGGAACAGGCAAATTTCTTTGCCACTGCATTTTCAATATTGGCAAGAACCATTTCATAACAGCCCCTGCCCCTTATGGCATCATTGGTTGAAGCAGTGGCTCCATCAAGGGAAAATGAGAGGAAATCAAGATCAGAAGGTGAAACCTTATCCAGAAAATCATTAAAAAGATATCCGTTTGTGTCGATTGTAATTGATTTGAATCCCAGAAAATTGGCAGCCCTTACAGCCAGATGAAGATCAGGATGCAGTGTGGGTTCACCGCCCAGAAGTATGAGGTTTGTCTTATATGCCTTGTCAGCAAAAATGCCCAGCCACTTCCTGATTGTTTCAATATCAAGGGTGGCAGTTCCGTGCTGGTCTTTGTTTATATAACAATGGGCACAGCGCAGGTTGCATTTTGTCAGGATATGGAAAAACAGATTCGAGGAATGCTTTGAAAAAGCAACTGTCCTTTTTTGCATGCCGCACATATCAGCCTCAGCCCATACATTGTTTGGTGAAATTCGGGTCAAAGGCAACAGGATATCTGCCGTCAAAACATGCCTTGCAGAAATTATGTTCAGGATTTTCAACTCCAGAAGCTTCAAGCATGCCTTCAATGGAAAGATAGTGAAGGGAATCAAGTCCGAGGTGATCCCTTAATTCCTCAATTGATTTACTTGCAGCAATCAGCTCACCCTTTGAAGAAAAATCAATTCCATAATAACAGGGAAACTTGTGGGGCGGGCATGACACACGCATGTGAACCTTTCTTACTCCCAGCTCACGCAATGCCTTGACACGGGTTTTGGCAGTTGTGCCCCTTATGATTGAATCTTCTATTATAATAATATCCTTGCCCTTTATCAGTTCCCTTACCGGATTGAGCTTTACCCTTACGGCAAAATCACGCATGGACTGAGTGGGCTGGATAAAGCTTCGGCCCACATAATGGTTTCTTATCATTCCCATTTCAAAGGGAATGCCCGACTGCCTGGCATAACCTATGGCAGCATAATTGCCTGAGTCAGGAAACGGCATTACAAGATCAGCATCCACATGCGATTCCTGTGCAAGCCTCTGGCCGTGGGCTTTTCTCATTTCATAAACATTTTTCCCGTCAATGGTGGAATCAGGCCTGGCAAAATAAATATATTCAAATATACACAGGGATTTATGCTTTGCAGCCTTTGGGTGGCGTATGCTTTTAATGCCTTCATCATTGATTATGACAATTTCCCCCGGTTCAAGTTCCCGTATGAATTCTGCCTGGATAAGGTCAAAGGCGCAGGTTTCAGATGCAAGAACATAATGGCCGTTCAGCATACCAAGAGCCAGCGGTCTGAATCCGTTGGGGTCCTTGATTCCTATGATTTCTCCCTTGCATGTCAGAAGAATCATGGAATATGCCCCTTCTATCTTGGAAACAGCTTTTAAAATGGCATTTTCAATATCACCTTTAATAAGATTTTTGATGAAAAGATGCAGAAAAACCTCTGAGTCCATTGTGGTCTGAAAAATTGAGCCCTTCTCTTCCAGCTCCTCTTTAAGAATATGGGCATTTACAAGGTTGCCATTGTGTGCCACTGCATAGGAACGATGGCGGTGATTGGCAATGAAGGGCTGGGCATTTGAAAGAACTGAATCGCCTGTGGTGGAATACCTGACATGGCCTATGGCTGAGCCTCCTTCTATTCTTTCAAGATCCTGCATATTGAAAACCTCAGGAACAAGGCCCATGCCTTTGTGGGAAAAAATTTTGTCATTGATTCCACGGTTCACGGATATGCCGGCACTTTCCTGGCCTCTGTGCTGTAAGGCGTAAAGCCCGAAATAGGTGATTTTTGCAGCTTCAGGATGCTTGTAAAGCCCGAATACTCCGCATTCATCCCTTGGCCTGTCCATGTCAGATAATGGATAATGGTTCATTTTCTGTTTTCCTGATGATAATTTTGAATGGGACTGACACTCAGTTCCTCTTTTTTAAGTGCTTTTATTGCACTGCATATGGCCTTTGTTCCATCTGTGGTCGTGGCATAGGGAATCTTGTATTTGATTGCAGCACGCCTTATTTCAAATCCGTCCCGCTTGGTCTGGCTTGATGCTCCTGTATTCAGTATGAGCTGAATTTCATTGTTTGTAACAGCATCAACAACATGGGGCCTGCCCGCAGAAACCTTTTTAACTGTTTTTGCAGGAATGTCATGTTCTGCAAGAAAAGCGGCTGTTCCTCTTGTGGCCATTATGGTGAACCCCATTTTATGAAAATCTGCTGCAACAGGCAGGGCAGCTTGCTTGTCCTTGTCCTGGACACTGATGAACACAGTGCCTTCTGTGGGCAGTTTCTGTCCAGCTGCAAGCTGGGATTTGGCAACAGCAGCTCCCAGATCGGCATCTATTCCCATGACTTCTCCGGTTGACTTCATTTCAGGGCCCAGCACAGGGTCTACATTGTCAAATCTGTCAAAGGGCATGACAGCTTCCTTGACACAATAGTAGGATGGAATAACTTCCTTTGTAAGGCCGAGTTCCTCAAGAGTTTTTCCCAGCATAACCTTGGTGGCGAGCTTGGCAAGGGGAATCCCGGTTGCCTTGGAAACAAACGGAATGGTTCTTGATGCACGGGGATTGACCTCAATGATATAAACCTTGTCATTCATGATCCCGAACTGGATATTCATAAGGCCCTTTACATTCAGCTCCCTTGCAATGGCTCTTGCCGCATCAGCCATTTCATCAATATGGTCCTGTGAAATGGAATATGGAGGCAGAACACAGGCTGAATCGCCTGAATGAATGCCCGCTTCCTCAATATGCTCCATCATGCCGCCTATAATGGTTGTTTTCCCGTCTGAGATTGCGTCAACATCCAGTTCAAAGGCTTCTTCAAGAAATTTGTCAATAAGGACAGGTTTATCAGGAGATGCCTGAACAGCAAGATTGAAATATTCTTCAAGATCTTTTTCATCAAATACAATTTTCATGGCACGGCCTCCAAGAACAAAAGAAGGGCGCACCATTACAGGGTATCCTATGTCTGCTGCAACTTTTTTTGCTTCCTCATAACTGAATGCGATTCCGTTTTCAGGCTGACGAAGCCCAAGTTTATCGAGCATTTCCTGAAACTGGTCACGGTCTTCAGCCCGGTCAATGCTTTCCGGGCTTGTGCCTATGATGGGCACTCCTGCCTTTTTAAGGTCTGAAGCAAGGTTCAGGGGGGTCTGGCCTCCGAACTGGACAATAACTCCAAATGGTTTTTCCTTCTCAATTATGTGAAGCACATCTTCCCTTGTTACAGGTTCAAAATAAAGCTTGTCAGATGTATCATAGTCCGTTGACACAGTTTCCGGGTTTGAATTGACCATGATGGATTCAACCCCTTCTTCCTTAAGAGCAAAGGAAGCCTGGACACAGCAGTAGTCAAATTCGATTCCCTGGCCGATGCGGTTGGGCCCGCCTCCAAGTATGACAACTTTTTTTCTGTCAGACACCCTTGCTTCACATTCTGTTTCATATGTTGAGTAATAATATGGAGTCGCTGCCCTGAATTCTGCGGCACAGGTATCCACAAGCTTGTAAACAGGTACAATTCCAAGATCCTTTCTGGCGGTTTCCACCTGTTTGTGTGTAAGTTTTGTAAGATATGCAATCTGCCTGTCTGAAAATCCGTATTTTTTTGCCTTTTCAAACAAATCCCTTGGAAGATCCCTGCCTGCAAGCTTTATCTGTTTTTCAAGCTCAACTATCTGTTTCATCTGGTTCAGAAACCAGGGATCAATGCCCGTCATTTCATACAGCATGGTGATGGGCATGCCGTGTTCAATGGCATACTTAAGATAAAAAAGCCGCTGGGAATTGGGGGTTGACAGTTTGTATTCAAGCTCATTTCCGGCAACACTGCCCGGCACGGGATCCTTTCCGTCTGCGCCGAATCCTGCACGCCCTATTTCAAGGGATCTGAGCCCTTTTTGAAATGCCTCCTTGAAGGTTCTGCCAATGGACATGGTTTCGCCCACTGATTTCATGGCTGTGGTGAGAATATCATCTGTTTCAGGAAACTTTTCAAATGTCCATCTAGGAATCTTCACCACACAATAGTCAATGGAAGGCTCAAAACATGCCATTGTTTCGCCCGTGATATCGTTTGGAATCTCATCCAGGGTATAGCCCACTGCAAGCTTGGCAGCAATCTTTGCAATGGGAAATCCAGTGGCCTTGGATGCAAGGGCTGAGCTTCTTGACACCCTTGGGTTCATTTCCACAACAATCATTTCACCGTCTTCGGGATTGATTGCAAACTGGACATTTGACCCTCCGGTATCCACACCGATCTCCCGCATGATGGCAATGGAAGCATCCCTGAGTCTCTGATATTCCCTGTCCGAAAGGGTCTGGGCAGGAGCAACAGTTATGGAATCACCGGTATGAACCCCCATTGCATCAATATTTTCAATGGAGCAGACTATCACCACGTTATCGGCGTTGTCCCGCATGACTTCCAGTTCATATTCCTTCCAGCCGAGTACAGATTCCTCCAGCATGACCTGATCAATCAGGCTTGCATCAATTCCTGCCTTGGAAAGTTTCTGAAGTTCCTCCATGTTATAGGCCACTCCTCCGCCTGTGCCTCCAAGCGTGAAACTTGGCCTTACAATTATGGGAAAGCCTATGCGCCTTGCTGTTTCTTCCACTTCTTCCATGTTGTGGGCAAAACCGCTCTGTGGAATACGCAGATTGATTCTGTTCATGGCAGCCCTGAAAAGCTCACGGTCTTCAGCTTTTTTAATGGCCTGTTCAGAAGCGCCTATCATTTCAACATTGTATTTTTCAAGAATACCGGTTTTTGCCGCCTCAATGGCTGTATTAAGTCCGGTCTGGCCGCCAAGTGTGGGCAGAAGCGCATCCGGCCTTTCCTTTTCAATGACTTTCACCACTGTTTCAGGAGTAACAGGCTCAATATAAATGCGGTCAGCAGTGTCAGGGTCTGTCATTATGGTGGCAGGATTTGAATTGATCAGAATAACTTCATATCCTTCTTCCTTCAGGGCTTTGCAGGCCTGGGTGCCGGAATAGTCAAACTCGCAGGCCTGGCTGATGATAATGGGCCCTGCGCCTATGATCAGAATTTTTTTAAGGTCTTCACGCTTTGGCATCTTGAATCACTTTTGCAAACTGGTTAAAAAGATAGGCAGCATCATGGGGCCCTGGTGCAGCTTCCGGATGGTACTGCACTGCAAAGGCCTTTACAGAACTGTCTTCAAGGCCTTCAAGAGAGTCTTCATTCAGGTTTATATGGGTCATCACAGCCCTGCCCTTTTCAATGGAATTTAAATCAACGGCAAACCCATGATTCTGGGCCGTTATTTCAACCCTTCCGGTTGAAAGATTTTTTACAGGCTGGTTGCCTCCCCTGTGCCCGAATTTTATTTTCATTGTCCTGCCTCCCATGGCAAGGCCCAGAAGCTGCATGCCAAGGCAGATACCAAAAATAGGCGCAAAACCCAGAAGCTGTTTTATGGTATCCACGGCATAGGTTAAGGGCTCAGGGTCGCCAGGGCCGTTGGACAGAAAAATACCGTCCGGTTTTAAATTCCTGATTGTATGGGCACTGGTTTGTGCAGGCACTGCAAGCACTTCACATCCTGCTTTTTCAAGACTGCGTATGATATTGTATTTAAGACCGAAATCAAGGGCAACAACAGAGTGTTTTCTGCCTTTGTGCCTCCAGATGAAAGGGTCTTCAAGCCCGGCAGTATCAATATAGTCCGGTTGATTGTATTTCCAGAAATAGGGTTTTTTGGTTGTCACCTTTTCAACAAGGTCACTTCCCTGCATGGGCGGAATCTGCCTTGCCTTTTTGGTTAAAGATTCAGGATCAAGGTCAGAGGTGGATATAACCGCCCTCATTGCTCCGAACTTCCTGATATGGCGTACAAGCGCCCTTGTGTCCAGATCTTCAATTCCAAGCACATGGTTTCTGATCAAATAGTCGGCAAGGTTCCCCTTTGACCTGAAATTGCTTGGAAAGGGCTGATATTCCTTGACAATAAATGCAGCTACCTGAACCTTGTCCGATTCAGAGTCTTCAGGGCAGACTCCATAATTCCCAATCAGAGGATAGGTCATGGTAACCATCTGACCATAATATGAAGGATCGGTCAGAATTTCCTGATAACCTGTCATGCTGGTATTGAACACAACTTCCCCGCTGGATTCGCCAGGGCCTGTGAAACTTCTGCAGTTGAAAAACCTGCCGTCCTCAAGGGCTAATAACGCTTTCATAAAAAAATCACACCTGTTTTCCATAGTGTTGATATCAATTCTGCTGATCCAAAAAATTCATATTCCGGATCAGGCTTAGTTAATTAACATAAACAGCGTGATTTTGGCAAGTTAGTTCTTGAAGCTCTGGCAATTCCCGGTTAATCAGGGCCGGACAAAATTAATGATGGCCTCCCTGATTTTTATAAACAAGGGTTTCAAGTTTTATCAAATTGTATTCACGTGAGCCAAGGCCAAGTTCCTGTGCATATTCAAGCTGATGTTCCCAGTCCACTGAAGGGTAAAGGCCTTTGAACTTGTCTTCACCCGGCCTTAAATTGGTTTTCAGCTCAGTTCCCGGAAGTGCTGGCTGCTGATTGACAAGATCAGCTCCTGCCTGATCAATGGCAACAGGATCGGTGGATGCAAGAATACCTATATTTCCGACTATGGGAGATTCAGCATAGGGCAGGCAGTCGCATTTGGGAGAAATATCTGTGATGAAATTAATGAAAAAAGCTTTGTCCTGTTTGTTTTTAAGAACAGCATATGCATATTCAACCATTCTCTCCATAAATACAGGAACAGTCTGGTTCCAGTTGATATTAATGGAGTGTGTGGGGCATCTTACTATGCATTCAGCGCAACCTATGCATTTTCCGGTATCAATCCAGGCTTTCTTCTCCTTAAGGGTTATGGCGTTGCCGGGACAGTGCCTTGCACACTCTCCACACCCTGTGCAGGTTTTGCGTTTTATCCTGGGGCTGACACTGGAATGCTGGTCAAGCTTTCCTCTTCTTGATGCGCTGCCCATTCCTATGTTTTTTAAAGTACCGCCAAAACCGGCAAGTTCATGACCCTTGAAATGCGCCACTGAAATTATGGCATCAGCGTCCACAATTTCAGAACCTATATATGCGCAGCTGCAGTTTTTAAGTCCAAGTTCAACACGAATTTCGCTTTTACCCCTGAGTCCGTCTGCAATAATGATCGGCACAGCATCCATGGAAGAATAGGAAAACCCGTTTTCCACGGCAGTATGGATATGTGATACAGCATTGGATCTGGTTCCCACGTAAAGAGTGTTGGCATCTGTAAGGAAGGGCTCTGCACTGAACTCTCTTATCACCTGTATCAGGGTACGTATGAAAACAGGCCTGATATATGCTGTATTGCCCTGCTCTCCAAAATGTATTTTAATTGCTGCAAGATCCTTTTCCTTTAAAATATTTTCAATGCCGGCCGTCCTGACAAGGCGTGAAAACTTCTGGTGCAGATTTTCCCTTGAACTGGCCTTCAAATCTATGAAATATACATGGGGCTTCATTTTTTTCTCCTGACAGGATCATTCATGTCTGAATCATTCAATTAAGAATTTCAAAATACGGCAGTTCATTGAAAATTACAATAGAAAAGACCTGAGCGTTTGTACAATCAGGCTGATGCTAAACCGGGTGCCGGTGCAGCAGGGCAGGCAGTAGCCTCAGTCACGCTTTTATCAACACTGATCGTGGGCGCAGGCTCCATAATATCCCTTGCTGTACGCGATTTTTCCATTGCAGCAATACGCTGCACACTGATTTTTTCAGCAATCTCACATGGCAGGCTGTCCGCATCCCTGCACAGACCGTCAATGAGTTCCTCCATATTTCTGCGTATCACGGTTTCAAGTTTTTTGATGCCTGCTTTTCTTCTTGTTTCAGCAAGTTCTGAAAACTCATCCTGATTTTTCTCAAGCCATTCCTCCACAGCTTCAGGCCTGCCAAGCCTGTCTGCAGGAACCAGAAGATGATCAGGGGTCGGAACTATGCGCTCATGGGCTGCATAAATCACTCCTCCGGAATTAACAAGATAATCAGTGGCTATCAGAATCCCCTTGTCGCGGAATACATGACGCTCCATTCTTCTGCGTTCTGCCTTTTTTGCAGGATTGGGCGAATATGTGTTGGCGCCTTCCACAATTACCTGCCATTTTCCCATCCTGTCAGTGGTCATTGAAGGATTTGTATTATCATGAATATCCAGATAATTGGATACAGGTGAAGCAGGAATAAAACAGAAAGCAGATTCAGCAAGGAGATTATCGGAACAATTGGAAAAAATCATATTTTGGGTGCCGGGTTCCTTTTTGTGCAGGATATGGTCATGAAAATATTTTTGTGTAACTGCTCCGAAATCCTGCCACATTTCAAACAATTGTTTCCACGGCAGACCGTCTCTGCTGAGCAGGTATCCGTTTTCATCACTGATCCCTCTTATGACAGGACAGGATTCAGGGTCATATTCATGGAATATTCTTGGAACATGTGCGCCTACTGCCCCGAATCCCTGAATGAGTATGTCCATCTTATCCGGGTCAGGGATTTCCATGTTCCTGAACTGGGGCAGCTGCCTGAGCTTAGGCAGATGTTCAAGCACAGCTTTGATTGCCACAACAACGCCGTTGGCAGCCCCTCCCAGCTCGTCAATCCGGTTGCCGCCCATGTCAGCAGGCTTTGACACAACATTGTCAAGCCCGTTTTCAATGGCAAATATTTTCATGTCCGCATCATTGGTTCCCACATCAGGGCCTGGAATATAAATTTCCGCATACCGCCTCAAAAGCCTGCCAAAACCCCTGACCACTTCATAACGCTGGTTCTCGTCAAGCTTGTCCGGCCTTACTATGCCTGATTTGCCTCCGCCGAACGGAAGATCTGCCGCAGCATTTTTAAGTGTCATGCCTCTGGCAAGGTTATGAATTATATCCGGGGTAATATCCGGCAGCATACGGGTTCCTCCCATTGACGGCTGCCCCATGGCAAGATTGTCCACCACAAGATACCCCCCGATTTCAAGAGGGCTTTCTTCATCCCACATGCAGGAAACAAGACGCGGGCCCAGGCGGTCCGGCCTTATACCCAGACGCTGAAGCCTGTCAAGGTCAAGGGGGCCGAACTCAAGAAAACGCAGAGAACCGTCCCTGATCAGACGGGTTTTCCATACATTTTCCGGCAGCCTGTCCTGCAGAAATTCTTTCATTCTTGATGGAATCATTGTTTTTCTCTCCTTTTTTTTCATCAGTGCAGGTTGGCAGCGGCAATGACACCTGTGCCCGACCTGATCAACGCCATGGCTGTAAGGTTGAGTGAATGGTGCTTGTCAAGGTAGTTCTGCTTCAGGTCGTCCATAAGATTATTATCCATTATATCCTGTTTTGACAGAAAATACTCCAGAATATCAGATGGATGCTGCCTTTCTTTTTCAATATCAAATTCACCGCCCTCATGCTTGGCTGAGATATTGGGAACTTTTTTGGCCAGTTCAACAAGCTCAGCCCTCCTGTTATAGGGCTGCACAACAATAGACCTGAAGGTCTCTGTGATATGATGTTCAAACCGCACCTGTTTTTCAAGGCCAAGGGATTTTCGTATCTTTGCTGCCTTAATTATGGTTTCATTATTGACTGAGTTGGAAAGATTAAACCCTGCAAGCGGAGTTGTTCCGTCTTCTCTGGCAAAAAGCCGTGCTGTCATCAATGTCCACAATATGAACCAGGGGTTGTCATTTCCCACATATACAGAAATCTTGAACTTTATATCAATGCCAAGCCTGTACATCATATAACCGAGCAGAACAGTGCCGGGATTGACGTTGAGAACCTGTTGAATCCCGTATTCAGTATAATATTCAAGAAATTCCTCCGCCCATTTGACCGGATAATCATTGGGCTGCCCTATTCCTCCAAAATACCCTGTGATGGTATCAGGCCCTCCCAGATGCACGTTACTGCCGTCTGTTCCGCGGGTATCCAGAGACTCCACATAGCTTGCACCGATTATCTGCATGGCAAGTGCCGTGGCAATAATGTCTCCATTATCCTTTGCCTGTTCCGCCATGTTTCTTACGCGGATAATTCTGCCCGGCATCAATTCTCTTTTTTCAATTGCCTGCCTGGCCTGGGCAATTAACCACGGGAAAAACTGCATGGCGCTGATTTCAAGGGTAACTGCATTTGAAAAATCAATTGAGCCTGCATTATTGTTTTTTCCCAATACATTGCAGCAGTATTCATCCATTGATATAAATGCCTTTTTATCACGCTGTTCCATCAGCCATTCAATGTCTGCAACATAGGGAGAATTTATGGCCTTAAGGCGCTGCATCAGGGTTTCAGGATTTCTTGCCCTGGCTGCTTTCTCATTGATTGCCTCTGCACCCCCGAATTTTTCAATGAGCTGCCTGAGCTCTTTTGTCATTTCATTGTCAGGGTCGGCAAGAAACCGGTTCACAGGGTCAATATCCCCTGGATTAATTTTCAGAATGTCTAAATCTGTCATGGCAGTATTCCTCCTGGCTATTTTTTTATGCGGGCAAGAAATTTTTCCTTTTCTCCTTCCAGCATGTGATAACAATGCTGGTCCTCAGGAAAATTTCCCTGGCGCACATCTTTGCAATAGGCTTTCATGGCATCTGTGATGATTGAGGCAATATCACAATATTTTTTCACAAACTTGGGCGTAAAAGTCTGAAACTGCCCTATAAGATCACTCACAATTAAAAGCTGGCCATCACATTCTTTACCAGCCCCTATTGAAAACACAGGAATATCAAGGGCTTTGGCAATGTATCCCGAGACCTCAGGCGGAACAGCTTCAACCAGCAGCAGTTGAGCGCCTGCCTCCTGGACAGCAAGGGCATCTTCAACCACCATCATTGCATCCTCTGCTGTCCTGCCCTGGGCTTTATGCCCGCCAAGCACACCTGAGCTCTGCGGGGTCAAACCTATATGACCTATAACAACAATGCCCGCTTCCACAATTGCCCTGATTCTTGAAACAACCCTGACCCCGCCTTCAAGCTTGACCGCATCCACATCAGCTTCCTTGAGAAACCTGCCTGCATTCCTTACTGCGTCCTCGTCAGAAGCCTGATAACTCATAAAGGGCATGTCACCTACCACAAAAGTATCAGGGGCTCCGCGCCTTACAGCCTCACAATGGACAATGCACTGATCCATGGTAACAGGAACCGTGCTCTTATAGCCGTAAACACACATGCCAAGAGAATCTCCCACAAGAATCATGTCAAGGCCTGCAGCCTGAGCAAAACTTGCAGTTGGATAATCATATGAAGTAAGCCAGGTAACCTTTTAACCTGCCTGCTTCATCCTGTAAAAATCGTGGATTGCTTTTTTTCCAGCCATGTTTTCCTCCTTAATTTTACCGATAATTAACCGCCTGAAGCGAAATCACTCCATAAGAGCCGCATCAATGGGCCATCCATGATCTGGCTTCACTTCAGCATATACTATGAATGTCTCGATCCTGCCCATGCCCGGTATGGTGGCAAGCTGCTCCTTCACCAGGGTGCCAAGATCGCCCAGTTCCGGAGCAACAACATGCAAAAGATAATCAAACCGGCCTGTAATATGATAACATGCTCTCACACTGGGAATTTTCTTGATTTCATCTTCCAGCACCTGAATATCCTTAACCCTGTGCCTGTCAAGCGAAATACAGGCAAATCCCTGGGCTTTCAGGCCCAGTTTCACAGGGTCCATCACTGCCTTATATCCCTTGACAATGCCTTTGTCTTCCAGCTTTTTCACCCTGTCAAGCATGGTGGACGGAGCAAGACCTGTTTCCTTTGCAAGCTCACTGTTTTTTTTCCGTCCGTCCTGCTGAAGCGATTTTAATATATGGCAGTCAATCCTGTCCATGCAGCCTCCTGAATCAAATTCGTCAATATTTAAATTTGATAAAATGTAATTCGTTATATTTGTTTTTAACTCTAATAAAATTCCTATGTCAAGGAAAATTTAAAATTTTATTTAAGAAAATTCGGAATTTTACCGAATTAAATTCGGCAACAATCCACAAATATCATGGCCTTCCTGCACACCAGATTTGACACATAAAAAAAACCGGAGTAATTGCATACCCAATGGGGACTTGGGTTAAAAAACCGCAACTATATGCAAAAAAAGAGGAAAAATGGAATCACACGGGCCTGCAATCAAGGCATTGGAAAAAATCTACACCCTTTACGATGAAACAATTGAATTTTTCAAGACAGCCTGCAGAAAAAAATGTTCTGCCTGCTGCACATGCAATGTTACCCTGACCAGGCTTGAATGCCTGTATCTGACAGACAGCCTTGATGAATCTGAAAAAATAAAAACAGCTGAAACCATCCGGTTCCGGTTCCCGGAAAAAAGATATATCCCCAAAACAAGCCTTAACAGGTTTGCTGTCTTATGCGCGGAAGGCCATGATATCCCCGAAGAAGAGAACAACCCTGAATGGGGCAAATGCCCATTGCTGAAAAATGACACATGCATGGTTTATGACAAAAGGCCGTTCAACTGCCGGGCAA
>CAYUOB010000060.1:0-19459 GCA_964446145.1 uncultured Desulfobacula sp. | reverse complement strand
ATTTAAAATGAAAGAAATTTTCTGGCTTTGATAAAATAATCAGTTCCGGACCAGATGGTGAAAATCAGGGCGGCATACAGGAAAAACTGGCCTATGGCATTAAAATGGATACCAAAATAATTATAATGGATAAGCAATGGTATCAGGGCTGCTATCTGAAACCCTGTCTTATATTTTCCAAGCCATGAAGCTGCCACATCCTGCCCGTTTTCAATGAGCACGCATCTTAATCCTGTCACTGAAATTTCCCTTCCTATTATGATACAGACAATCCAGCCGGGGATAAAATGCAGCCAGGCAAGCATGACAAGGGTTGAAACTACCAGCAGTTTGTCTGCCAGAGGGTCTATTATCTTGCCAAGGTTCGTGACAAGCCCCCTTGTACGTGCAAGGTACCCGTCAAAATAATCTGTTATTGCTGCAATGCAGAACAGCAGAGCAGCAATAAATGTGGTAAGCCTTGATTCAGACATTAAGAGAACCACAATAACGGGAATGGCTCCTATTCTTGACAATGTCATGAAATTAGGGGTCATGATGAACCCTGATATTCTGGAAAATCTGTTCATGGAAAGCACTATCCGTTCTTTTTATTCCAGTCGGCAAGAAAGGCATCAATCCCCTTGTCTGTCATGTGGTGTGATGCAAGTTTCTTCAGCACGCCATAGGGAATTGTTGCAATATCTGCGCCTATGAGTGCGGAATCAAGCACATGAAGCGGATTTCTGACACTTGCCACAATAATCTCAGTATTAAAATCATAATTTGCATAAATCTGTACTATTTCTTCGATCAGCCCCATACCTTCCTGGGCAAGGTCATCAAGTCTTCCCACAAAAGGGCTTACAAAAGTGGCACCGGCCTTGGCAGCCATCAATGCCTGAAGAGCTGAAAACACAAGGGTAACATTTGTCTTTATTCCTTCATCAGATAATGTTTTGACAGCCTTAAGCCCTTCAACGGTCATGGGAATTTTAACCGTTATATTATCTGCGATCCGGGCAAGCTGTCTTGCTTCACTTACCATTCCATCATATTCAAGACTGATTACCTCAGCACTGACAGGGCCTTTTACAATCTTACATATATCTGCAATAATTTGTTTGAATTCACCGTCTTCCTTTGCAATCAAGGACGGGTTTGTGGTGACCCCGTCAACCATGCCCATGTCATTGGCGTCCCTGATCTGTTCAATATTGGCGGTATCAATAAAAAACTTCAATTTAATCCTCCTTATCCAGAAGAATAACCTCCTGGGTCTCTTTTTTTTCAATATTTTCAAGCAGGTCACCCGGTTTCAGATGAAAAACCGGATGCACAGCATCAGCTCCTATATCACACATGGGAATTAATACAAAGCATCTTTCATGCATTCTGGGATGTGGAATTTCAAGACATTGATTTTTAAAAATAAGTTCATCATAATAAATAATATCAAGATCTATTATCCTCGGCCCGAACCTGAATGGCTTACCATTTCTGTCAAGCACTCTTTCAACCGATTTAAGGGCCAGAAGCAGGGCATCAGGGTCAAGTGATGTCCTGATTTTCAGGGCTGCATTGACAAACCAGTCCTGATCTGTGTAGTTCTGGGGCTGGGTTCTGTAGAATTTGGAAACAGATATTACATCAATTTCATCTGATATTCCCAGAATTTCAATGGCAGCACCAAGATTTTTCCTTCTTGAGCCCACATTTGACCCGATACTCAGATATGCAGTATGAAAATGCATTTTATTGTCAGAACTCAACCTGAACTGTTTTTGAATACCCGCTTTTCATGTTGCCGGGCCCCACTGCCTGAACCCTGAAATAATAACGGAATCCCTTTTGCAGGATAAGCGCAAACTGCTTTGACGGCATGTAAGCGGTTCCGACCCGTTTGAACTGAAAAGGGCAGCCCTCACATGCCTGAACTGTCCTTTTTGCCATGAAAACATGGAAAGCGCGGGGCATGACTGCTGCTTTCTCCCTGTCAGGGACATGTTTCCAGGATAAAATAATCCTGTTTCCCCTGACAAGATATTTCAAACCATGGGGGGGTGCAATTTTCTGCCCCTTTATTTCGGGCGGCAGAGGAGGGCCCTTCTGACCGCATCCCGTAACAAAGGGCAGGACAGCGCAGAAACACAACAAAACAGCAATGGTGCATATATTTTTCCCGTTCATTGTATACCAAGCTCCATACAGGCTTTTTCAACAGCTTTTTTTACATTTTCAAACCCGGTTCCGCCATATGAAATCCGCCTTGAAATCATTTTCTCGATTGTGATGAATTCATATACATCAGGCTCTATCAGCTCACTCAGCTGTCTGAAATCATCAATGTCAAGCTCATCCAGTTCTTTGCCCTGATCAAGGGCGCAGGCAACAGCCCTGCCTGCCACCATATGCGCAGTCCTGAAGGGCATGCCCTTTGAAACAAGATAGTCAGCAAGATCAGTTGCATTTAAAAAACCCTGTGTGCATGCATCATACATTCTGTCTGCATGCACTTCAATATTGGCAAACATGCGGGCATAAATCTCAAGGCATATCTTAAGGGTGTCCACGGTATCAAACAATGGTTCCTTATCCTCCTGCATGTCCTTGTTATATGCCAGGGGCAGGGATTTCATCAAAGTGAGAATTGAGATAAGGTTACCCACCACACGGCCTGTTTTTCCCCTTACAAGTTCCGCCACATCAGGATTTTTCTTCTGCGGCATGATACTGGATCCTGTGGTAAAGGCATCTGAAACCGTGATAAATGAGAACTCGGAAGAACTCCATAATATCAGTTCCTCGGACAGCCTTGAAAGATGAATCATGCATATGGAGGCATGTGAAATAAACTCCATGACAAAATCCCTGTCTGACACAGAATCAATACTGTTTTCCGAAATTTCTCCAAATGACAATACCTTCCCCGTGAAATGCCTGTCTATTGGATAGGTTGTTCCTGCAAGCGCAGCAGCTCCCAGGGGCATGACATCAATACGCTTCAGACAGTCTTCAAACCTTGCAATATCCCTTTTCATCATTTCATAATAGGCCATGAGGTGATGGGACAACAATACAGGCTGGGCACGCTGCAAATGGGTATAGCCCGGCATCACAACATCAAGATGCTTTTTTGCCATTTTCACAAGAGCCTTCTGAAACTGTCTTATCAGGTCAATGACGGCAAGAGTTTCCTTTTTCAGATAAAGCCTCACATCAAGGGCAATCTGGTCATTGCGGCTGCGGCCTGTATGCAGTTTTCTTGCCACATCTCCGGCAATCCTGCCAAGCTCGGTTTCAATGTGCATGTGAATGTCTTCAAGGCTGTGGGAAAAATTCATCTCATTATCTGCAATTTTTCTTTTTACCCTGCCAAGGCCTTTTATCAGTATGTCTGCCTCTTCATCAGTTATAATGGACTGTTTTGCCATCATCTTAAGATGAGCGATACTTCCCTGGATATCACATTCATAAAGGCGTTTGTCAAAATCAATGGATGCATTAAACTTTTCAACAAGTTTGTCTGTAGCAAGGGAGAACCTGCCTCCCCACAATTTTTCACTGCCAGATGATCTGTCTTCGGGATTATGATTCATTGGATTAAATTTCTCTTATTGTTTTAAAATCAGGGCTTCCAGAATGGCTTTATGCATATGGCGCTTGTTTTCAGCCTGATCCCAGAAAACACCGTCCAAAGCCTCAAGAACATCCTCTGCTATTTCCTCGCCCCTGTGGGCAGGCAGACAATGCATGACAAGCACATCGTCCCTGGCATATGAAAGCAGGTCACGATTCACCTGAAATTTCCTGAAAACGGAAAGCCTGCCTGAAAGTTCCTCTTCCTCGCCCATGCTGGCCCATACATCAGTATACACCACATCTGCGTTTTTCACAGCTTCTTGTGGATCATTGGTAAGCAGAATATTGTCCTTTTCATTCACTTTTGCAGCCTCAAGGATATCCTGACTGACATGAAATCCGTCCGGACAGGCCACAACAAGTTCAAGCCCGAGAACGCTTGCCGCATTTATCCATGAATTGGCCACATTGTTACCGTCTCCAATCCATGCGATTTTCACATTTTTATATCCGCCCCTGTGTTCGATAATAGTCATGATATCGCTCAGAATCTGACACGGATGAAATGAGTCTGTCAGGGCATTGACAACGGGAATGGAAGAGCTCTGTGCAAATTCCTCAACAATTGAGTGATCAAAGGTTCTCATGGCAAGACAGTCAATGTATCTGGAAAGCACCCTTGCTGTGTCCTTGGCAGGTTCGTTTCTGGAAATCTGGGTATCCTGTGCACTCATATAGATGGGATGGCCTCCAAGCTGAATCATTGCAGTCTCAAATGCCACCCTTGTTCTGGTTGATTTTTTGTCAAAAATAAGTCCAAGGGTTTTTCCTGCCAGAATTTTGTCAAAAATTCCCTTGGCATATCTTTTTTTTAACTGGATTGCCCTTTTAAAAAGGTTTTCAAAATCTTCCCTGTCAAGGTCAAGTAATGATAACAGATCTTTTTTCAAAATATAAATTCTCCATAAATCATAAAAGGCTGTCCAGAGTTTCTGTCAGCCGGTCAATTTCATTTTCCTCAATTATCAGGGGCGGCGCAAACCTTAAAACCCTGTTCTGAATACCGTTGATGATGAAACCTTTATCCATCAGAGCCTTAACAAAGAACCCGGCATCATGGTCAATTTCAAGTCCCAGAAGAAGACCTTTTCCCCTCACATCCACCACTGCTGAATGCCGGGTCTTAAGTTCTTCAAGTTTTTTGACAAAATAAGCGCCTTTTCTGCGCACCTGCTCAAGGAACACATCATCACTGATGATATTAACCACTTCAATTGCAGCTGCACAGACAAGAGGAGTTCCTCCGAAAGTGCTTGCATGGCTGCCTGGATCAAACCCCTGTGCAGCCCTGGAATCTGCAAGCATGGCACCTATGGGAAGGCCGTTTCCAAGGGCCTTGGCAAGAGTCATTATATCAGGTGCGACCCCGTAAAGTTCATGTGCGCAGAAAGCACCGCATCTTCCCATTCCACACTGGATTTCATCAAAAATAAGAAATATGCCTTTTTCATCACAAAGCCTGCGCACAGCTTTAAGATAATCCTGTTCAGCAGGCACAATTCCGCCTTCCCCCTGAACCGGCTCCATCATGACAGCACATACATTGTCATCAATTGCATCTTCAAGAGCACCGATATCATTGAAAGGAACATGGGAAAAACCTTCAAGCAGAGGAGAAAATCCATCCTTTATCTTGTCCTGGCCTGTTGCGCTGAGGGTTGCCATGGTTCGTCCGTGAAAAGACTGGTTCATGGTAATTATATTTACCCTGCTCTTTTCACCTTTTTTCTGGAAATATCTTCTGGCAAGTTTTATGGCAGCTTCATTGGCTTCAGCCCCTGAATTTGCAAAAAACACCCGGTCTGCAAAGGTTTTTTCGCACAGTTTTTTTGCAAGGTGCGCCTGTGGCTCTGTATAAAACAGATTTGACACATGGACAAGAGTCCTGGCCTGGCGTGTTATTGCCCCTGTTACTGCGGGGTGGCAATGTCCAAGGCTGCACACTGCAATGCCTGCCAGAAAATCAGTATATTTTCTGCCTTTATCATCCCACAGAAAAGCGCCCTGTCCCCTGACAAACGGCCTGCCGACCCTTGAATATGTCTGAAATACAAAATCTTCGGTTGCTTTTATTGAATCCATATCAAATCCTTTTTCAGTAAAAATCAGTCTGAAAACACCTGAGTGCCGATTCCGGAATCCGTAAAAAGTTCCAGCAAAAGAGCATGGGGCAGCCTGCCGTTAATGATATGGGATTTTCCAACCCCTTCCTTCACAGCATTTAGGGCACATTCAACCTTTGGAATCATGCCGCCGCTGATCTGTCCTGATTCTATCATTTCTGAAATTCCTTCAGTCTCAATGGAGGATACAAGGTTATTGTTTCCGTCCAGCACCCCGTCCACATCGGTCAGAAGTATGAGCCGCTCAGCATTCAATGCAGATGCCAGTTTTGATGCCACAACATCTGCATTGATATTGTATGTCTCTCCCTTTTTTCCGAATCCCACCGGTGCGATAACAGGTATAAATCCCTTCAGAACAAGAGTATGAATAATATCAGGATTAATATCGGAAACATTCCCCACCATACCCGGATCAATGATTTCAGGCGGTTTGGTTTCATCTTCCTGGAAATACAAAGTCATTTTTTCTGCTGTAATCAGCATGCCGTCCTTTCCTGTAAGGCCGACCGCCCTGCCGCCCTGACGGTTTATTCCTGCAACAATCTCCTTGTTGACTTTTCCGCCCAGAACCATCTCCACAACATCCATTGTTGCATCGTCAGTATAGCGCATTCCCCTGATAAACCTGGATGTGATTCCCATGGCATCCAGAACCCTGTTGATCTGCGGGCCTCCTCCATGAACCACCACAGGATTTACTCCTATATATTTGAGCAGGGTGATATCATTGGCAAAATCCTTTTTAAGATTCTCATCCTTCATGGCATGGCCGCCGTATTTCACCACAATGGTCTTGCCTGAAAACTTTCTGATATAGGGCAGTGCCTCAATCAATATGTCAGCTACGCTGCGGTTCATAGGATATACCTTGTAAGATCTTCATTCTCCACAATGTTCATCAATTGTTTTTCCACAAAATCAGCATCAATGACAATCTTTTTTTCCTCTATATCCGGTGCGGCAAAAAGTATGTCTTCCAGCAGCTTCTCCATGAGGGTATGCAGCCTTCGCGCACCAATATTTTCCGTTGCAGCATTCACATCAACGGCAATACCGGCAATTTTCTCGATTGCCTGATCTGTGAACTCAAGTTCCACTCCTTCTGTTCTTAGCAGAGCAATATACTGCAGCACAAGAGCATTTTTAGGTTCAGTCAGAATTCTTTTAAAATCATCTGCTCCCAGTGAATTCAGTTCAACCCGTATGGGAAAGCGCCCCTGAAGCTCAGGAATGAGGTCAGAGGGTTTTGAGACATGAAAAGCTCCCGATGCAATGAAAAGTATATGATCTGTTTTTACAATGCCATATTTTGTCGGAACGGAGCTTCCCTCCACAATCGGAAGAAGATCTCTTTGCACCCCTTCCTTTGAAACCTCAGGTCCGTGATTATCATGTTTGCCTGCTATCTTGTCAATTTCATCAATAAAAATTATTCCTGACTGTTCAACCCTTGCAACGGCTTCAGATTTTATCTGATCCATGTCCACAAGATGAGCTGCCTCTTCCTGGGTCACAAGCTTCATGGCTTCCCTGATTTTAATTTTTCTGCGCCTTGTATTTTTGGGCATGAGGTTTCCCAGCATATCCTTCATATTGATCCCCATCTCCTCAATGCCTGTATTTGAAAATATTTCAACCATTGGAGAAGATTTGTCCGCAAGCTCAATCTCAATCTGCCTTGAATCAAGCCTGCCTTGCCTGAGCATCTTTCTCAATTTCTCCCTGGTTGACGCAGAAGACTGCTCCCTGCCTTCCCCTCTGTCTGTTATGACAATATCAAGATCAGCGCTATCAGGCCCATTCACAGGCGATGCAGGCGGAAGCAGAATATCAAGTATCCTTTCTTCTGCAATTGCAGATGCTTTTTCCTGAACCGCCTCCTGGTGCCTTGCTTTCAGGTCATTTACGGTCAGTTCCACAATATCCCTTATCATGGATTCAACATCCCTGCCCACATAACCGACTTCAGTGAATTTTGAGGCCTCCACCTTATAAAAGGGAGAATCCGCAAGGTTTGCAAGCCTTCTTGCAATTTCAGTCTTGCCCACACCTGTAGGGCCTATCAGAATAATATTCTTCGGGACAATCTCTTCCTGAAGGTCCTTGTCAAGCTGCCTTCTCCTCCAACGGTTTCTGAGTGCAATGGCCACTGATTTTTTTGCATCATCCTGGCCTATGATATATTTGTCCAGATCATTCACAATCTGCTTGGGTTTTAAATCTTTCATGATTTGGTTGTCACCTTCATTTTATATAATAAAAAAACTCATATTACATGCTAAAGTTCAGGCCTTGTCACAATTTTTCAATTGTAAGATGATGATTGGTGTAAATACACAGGTCAGAAGCTATTTTCATGGCTTTTTCAACAATCTGCTCTGCGGGCAGGTCTGTATTTTCCATCAGGGCAAGCGCAGCTGACTGGGCTGCTGTACTGCCTGACCCTATGCTGATGACACCGGTATCAGGTTCAATCACATCTCCGTTTCCGGACAGAAGATATGTATTTTCCCTGTCCGCTGCAATCATCATGGCTTCAAGCCGCCTCAGATATTTATCTGTTCTCCACTCACGGGCAAGCTCAACACTGGCCCTTGTCAGACTCCCATTATATTGCTCAAGCTTTGTTTCAAGTTTTTCAGAAAGTGTCAGGGCATCTGCTGTAGCCCCTGCAAATCCCACAATGATCTTATCATGATAAATTCTTCTGACCTTTCTTGCCCTGTGTTTTGTCACAACATTGCCAAGTGTCACCTGACCGTCGCCTGCGACCACGACACCATCCTTATGCCTTAAAGCAAGAATGGTGGTTCCATGAAATTTCAACATATTCAATTTTACCTTTTTAAAAATTCAGCTTCTGGGATGAGCCCTGTCATAAATCTGCATGAGCCTGTCCAGACTCACATGGGTATAGATCTGGGTTGTGGAAAGGCTTGCATGGCCGAGAATCTCCTGAATACCTCTGAGATCGGCTCCTGCATCCAGCATGTGAGTTGCAAATGAATGGCGCAGCATATGCGGAGAAACAGGCATGCTCAACTGGCATTCCCGGACAAGTTTATCCAGAATACGCCTTATGGATCTTGCACTGAGCCGGGAAAAATTTCTGTTCACAAATACAGGAACAAAATTCTCCTTTAATGCTGACCTGTATTTTTCCACGGCATGAAGCGCTCTTTGACCCACCGGCACAATCCTTTCCTTTGATCCTTTTCCGGAAACTCTAATCATCCGGCGCTGAAAGTCAATATCATCCATATCAAGGCTGCTTATCTCGGATACTCTCATACCTGTTGAATAAAAGGTTTCAAACATGGCAAGATTGCGTTTATCAAGCCAGGTATCTGTTTTAATGGAATCAAGAAGATGAAAAAGCTCATCAATTCCCAGAAACCTTGGTATGGTTTTCTCAAGCTTTGGAAAAGGAACCGTATCAGCAGGATTCGACTCAATGGTACCTGCCCTGACAAGGTAGTCGAAAAATGCCTTTATGGAAGATAATTTCCTGGCAATGGTGCGTTTGGATTTTTTTTCACGCACAAGACAGGCAAGATAATTACGGATCATATTTTTATCAATCAATCTGATCCTGGTTTCAAGCAGATCCTGATTCTGGTTGGTTTCCTGAAATCTTTTTTCCAGAAAAAAAGAAATAAAATCTGAAATATCTGACCGGTAGGCCCGGCATGTATGGGAAGAATAACCTTTTTCAGCTTCAAGCGCTGCAATGAAATCATCAGGAATCTTCATGGCTGAATTCCGGCAGGGCCATTACAAGCTTCATGTCATTCCAGACATGGCGCTTCAGTTCAGGTTTTTCCAAAAGAAGTGAAGGATGAAAGCTGGGCATTACCCTGATGCCTTTATAGAAATAAAATTTTCCGCGCAGTTCCTCAACAGAAGACCTGTTTCCCAGAACACAATTGGCAGCCCTTTTGCCAAGCGCTATGATGATATCAGGGCCTACCCTTGTCACTGCGTTCTCAAGTGCTTGCGCGCTGCACGGCCTGCAGATGAAAACACTGGCGGGATCAAGATGCATGGCTTTTAAAATCTTAACAAGCAGGTTTCCCGGTTTACCTTCAAAAAAAGTTCCTTCACTGTCCACAATAAAAACATCAGCATCAAAGCTGCCTTTAAACTCGGGAAACCGCTCCCCTGGAACTTCAGGCTCTGTTCCCCATTTCTCCATGATTTCAAGGCAGTCCCGGGGCAGTTCAATAAAAGTGCTGAGTGTCCTTGAGTATTCATACAGCCAGTCTGAAAAATCCTGTACTATCTTTACAGGGTCCGCTGGTACATCAGATTCAGGTTTCAGCTCCATAACCTCCACCCGAAATTTTCTTTAAAATCCAGTCTATCAGAATATCAGCGATTTTTTCCTTTTCCATAAGCGGAACATCTTCAACAGCCCCGTCTTTGAAAAACAGCCTGACCTTGTTTGTATCTGCCCTGAATCCTGAACCGGGCTGACCCACAATATTTGCCACAATCATGTCAAGATTCTTTTTTCTGATTTTTGCAAGGGCGTTTTTCTCAAGATCATGTGTTTCAGCAGCAAACCCCGCCACAAACTGGCCGTTTTTTTTTGTTTTTCCGATGAGTTTCAGAATATCGGGATTTTCAACCATTGATACCGAAAGCCCGTCTGAATTATCCTTTTTCTTTATTTTTAAGGATTCAGGGCTTTCAGGTCTGTAATCCGCGACAGCAGCAACCTTGATGATTATATCGGCATCAGGAGCATGCATAAGCATCTGGTCTGCCATATCACGGCAGGACATTACGTTCAACGTATCAACTCCCACTGGAGGATCAATGCCCACAGGCCCTGACACCAGTACCACATCTGCTCCCCGCTTTTCAGCAGCCCTTGCAATTGCATAACCCATCTTGCCGGAAGAATGATTGCTGATAAACCGGACAGGATCAATGGCTTCAATGGTAGGCCCTGCAGAAACAAGAACTTTCCTGCCTTCAAGATCTTTTTTGGTCAGCATTGCATCTATCCTGTCAAAAATAAACCACGGATCAGGCAGCCGCCCTGCCCCCACTGTTTTGCACGCCAGTGCACCTGAATCAGGGTCAAGAACATGAATGCCGTCGGATTCAAGAATATCAAGATTGTTCTGTACCCTGACATTCTCATACATATGGGTATTCATGGAAGGACAGATCATAACAGGACAGGTAACAGCAAGCATAACAGTGCTCAGGGCATCATCAGCAAGGCCGTGGGCAAGCTTTGCAATGAAATTTGCCGTTGCAGGCGCTATTACTGCGGCGTCTGCGCTTTGTGCAAGCTCAATATGCTTTACTCTGGAGCCAGTATCGGAAAAAAGATCGGTCAGCACGGGATTTTCAGACAAAACTTCAAATGTGGTTCTTGTGACAAAATGTTGCGCACTTTCTGTCATGACCACATTTACGCAGGCCCCTGCCCTTTTCAGAAGTCTTAAAAGCTCAACAGCCTTATAAGCTGCTATTCCCCCTGTCACCCCAAGGAGAATATTTTTGTTTTCAAGCATATTCATTCGCTTATACTGGATTCGGAAAATCCTGAGCTGCCTGTTCCGGCACTGCCTGAAATTGTGGGAGCCACCCCTATTTCCACATAGGTATAGATCTGTTCATCCCTTATTGTTATTACAGATGTCCTGGATGCTTTCTGAAATACCATTATTGTTGTGCCGGGAGACTTGATCTGGCTTATCACGTTCCAGTTGTCCTTTTGCATGTTTGTATTGAAAAAATTGAACAAAGACCGTCTTTCCACCCTGCCTTTCAGGGTAATGATACCGGAAGTGAATCCCGGAGTTGAAATCACAACAGTGCGGTCCTTCACAATTTTCAGTTCCATTGGAACAAGTATGTCTTCAAAATCATAGTACACTGCAGTGGTTTTTCTGGATTTGGCCTGGGGCGGGGCGGTCTGATCCTTTTCAGGGCCCTTGGTAATAAATGTATCCCCAAAACAGCCTGTAATCAGAAAAATTGCCATGACAACAGCAGCAGATTTTATAATTTTCATGATTTCTCCTTAATTTGAATATAACGTACGTGGCCAATGCTTTCTTCTAAAACGATTCAGTAAAAAAGTCAAACCCGGCACATGGCAACCTTATCCCGGAGATACGGATTTACCCCGGCGTTCAAGCAGCCTGGCAGCATAAACCGCATATTTTGAATCCGGGTATTCTGTTATCAGTTTTTTCAGCACTGCCACAGCCCCTGAATCCATACCGGCTTGTTTCATGAGTTTTGCAGTTTCAAACAGAATAAAGGCGTTCTTCTTTTTTTTATATGCCGTGGAATAATACCTGATGGCTTTTTTAATCCACAATTGTTTTTGTTCATAATCAGGTATTTCAAAGGACTGGATTATTTCCGCTGCACGGCACAGGTTTTTATAAGTTTTCCTGGTTTTAAGCGCTTTTTCAATAAATTCACCTGCTTTTTCATAATGATGAGCCCTGGCCTCATATTCAGCAATTCCCAAGCAGGTCAGATCCATATATTTGAAATCCCCTGAAAGGGCAATTGCCCTTTTCCATGCCCGGAAACCTGTATCCTTTCCAAAAGCCTGGCCATATTTGAATAATACCATGCTGGAACAGGGATTTTTTTTAAGGGTGTCACTCCACAGGGTGCGGCTGTCTTTCCAGACAAATTCACGGTTAAGGGTTGTAAAGGCGGATATGGCAATAATGAAAGCAAACACTGCGTTCCGGATTTTCACAGCGGAAAAGCTAAGATCATGAAATTTTGCCTGACATATTGCGGCAAGACACACAGCCCCCACATGCACACTGAGATACAGATAGCGTTCTGCAAACGGAACCCAGGAAACTGCACCAAATATAACGGGAAGAGCCGGAAAAAAAGAAATAATCATGACAAGGGTGATAAAAACCGCATATTTTTTACCCTTAAACCAGCATATAACATTGAAAAGCAACAGAAGAAAAAACACAATTGAATATATTTGTGTGTCAATGTGTGAAATGGCAAAATTAAGAGGAAAAGGGACAACAAGTTTTTTCATATAAAAGCCAATGGCCGGAAAAACCTGAAAAAACCTTAAATATTTTTCATGACCGCCCGCTGCTGTGCCTGATTTTAAATGAGGCAAAAGCCCTGTATGTGAATGGACATGCCATCCGTTTGTTCTTAAAGACAGATATAATACACATACAATGGCCATAAGGCATGCCCATACTGCTGCCTTTTCAAGTACCATAGGCCATCGTTCTTTCCGGGAATAATTGACATATATATCCATCAGCACGATAACCAGCATACCGGCAAGGGCATTTTCCTTGCACAACATTCCCGCAAAGACTGCCAACGGAACCAGCACAAACCTGAGCCTGGATTTCATGAAATAGAAATTCGCACCAGCCAGAACAAACAAAGTGCCTGCAATGTCAGAACGCCCTGAAATCCATGCAACAGATTCGCATGTAAGAGGATGCAGGCCTGCCATAAGCATGGCAACGCCTGCATACAAAAACTTGTCCCTTGCCGCGGCAGCCAGCTTTAAAACAAGCAGAAACACAAGAACCGCATTTAACACATGAACCAGGTAATTTGTCAGGTGATAACCTTTTATGGAATGTCCCCACACAAGAGAGTCCAGATAAAAGGAAATGGCAAGAAGAGGCCTGTAATACCTGCTTGCAGCAGGCCGCATGAACATGGAAAAAAAATCAGGTGGTTTATCGTGAGTGGAAAAACGGGTAAAAATCTCTGTATCATCCATATTCACAGCCCCGAAATAATTGACCGGCAGATAAACTGCCATGACAATCACAAGGCAGATGAAAAAAAACTTCCAATCTGAAACTGATTTGTCTTCTATTTCCATTTGCGGATCATTTTACTGGTGGTATATACTCTTTTATTCTTCAAAAGAATAAATTTTCCGCCATAGGGATCATCAGGAATTGATTTTATCATATTCTTTTTCACAAGGTCAGACAGGGTTTCAGGGTAAACCCCGAATTTTGCCCTGTATTCATGTACTTTTTTTTCAAGGCCCGCCATTAATACCAGGGTATCAAGACGCATCTGAAACTGTTTTTTCAGCACCCGGTTTCTGACTTTTGCCAGGGTTTGCTTTAAAAACACAATGGCCGGGCCATACTGGTTCTGATACATTGAAAGCCTTGCGGCAAGGGAAGGCAGATATGCAGGCGATCCGGGCAGTGCTGACGCTTTCATGAGGTATTTTGCTCCGCGGGCATTATCCTTGAGAAAATAAAAATAATTAAACCCTATCTGGTAAGGCACCCTGAAATCATGAGGCCTGTATTTTTCAGCCTTAAAAAGCAGTGTATTGGCAAGTCTGATCCTTTTAAAATCCCAGGATAAAATCATATCTGCAACAAGATAGGCGTCCCAGAACCAGGGGTCAAGATCTGTGATTGTATCTGTGTAATCATAAAGAAATTGTGCATGTTTTTCCTCCAGCAATTGTCTTTTTATGAATTTTGCCCCCAGAAATGTGGAAATCTTCAGAAAAAGAAAATCAGATACAATTCCCCTGAATTCAAAAGAAACAGGGCGGACAGCACTGGAAGGCAGAACATAGCCCATGAAATCCTGATCAAGAAATTTCTGTCTTTTTTCAGCAAGCCCCTGGTAAAGCATAACACAGCATACCATTGAAACCGCAAGCAGAATAACCGGAATAAAGCCATGCCTTGTCATAACTGCCTTCTTCTGAATATAAAAGAAGCCAATATCAATAAAACAGCCACATAGGCAACAGCATAGCAGCTTATGCAGCCAAGATAATCCCATGACACAAAAATGCCGTGGGCAGCCCTGACCTTGATGTCAAATACTGACAGGTTCGGAAGCACATACCTGATCACCTCGATGAAATAATGTATGGGCCCGGACATGACCATGTCAGATGCAAATCTTGTATTTAAGAACAATACAACCTCTTCAATGGTCTGGCCGGCTATATATGTTGATATGCTGAACAAAAGAGTTATAAAAGAGCTTGTGGTGATTGTGGAAAAAAACACAATAATGGCGTTAAGTACGGAAAACATCAATATCTCAGCATAAACCGCCGCAAAAAAGGCTTTCCAGGTAAATTCGCGGAAATATTGCGAGTATCCTGATTTAACCGTGAATATTGCAAGGGTGCTGCATGCGGTCAAAATTCCAAGACCAGTGACCACAAGAAGCATAAGCCCGAAGTATTTACCCCATATATACTGGGTGCGGGAAAAGGGCTTGGACATTACACAATAAATGGTATGGCGGTCAATATCCTTTGACATAAGATTGATACAAACGAAAAAACAAAGAAGAAGCCCGGCAAAGGTAATGGCGGAAAGGTTCATGTCTGCTGTCACCTTGTCAAGCTGTCTCATGAACATGCTTACAACGGCAATTGATCCTGCCATCATGGCAAGTGAAAAAAGTGCAATGCCAAACAATGCCCTGTCCCTGACTCCTTCCTTAAATGTAAGCACTGCCAGGGCATAAACTCTTTTTATCATGATCAGGCCTCTTTTATGGTATGAAAAAAAACCTGTTCAAGGTTTTCTGAGTCGCATGATTTTTCCTGTATCTGGTCATGGGTAAATACTTTTTTCAATTTACCCTTGTCCATGATGCCCACCCTGTCGCATATCCGTTCCACATCATTCAGGATATGGGAGCAGAACATGATAGTTTTTCCGGACTGTTTAAGCTCCGTTATAATATCAATCACCATTTTTCTTCCACAGGGATCAAGCCCGGACATGGGTTCATCAAGTATGATGACATCAGGGTCATGCACAAGGGCAAAACATATGCCTGTGCGCTGGATCATCCCCTTGGAAAATGTCCTGAGTTTATGGTTGCGTTCGGAATAAATGCCTGTTGTGTGCAGCAGAGATTCAATCCTGGACAGGGCTTTGCCCTTGTCAATGCCGGATGCCGAACAACTGAACATCAACAATTCCATGGGGGTCAGATTATGGTAAAAATATGGGTTCTCCGGCAGGTAACCCAGCCTGAGTCTGGAATCCGGGTCTGACGGAGTTTTGCCTGAGATCAGTATCCTGCCTGAATCAGGGGTTATAAAACCCAGCACCATCTTGATTATGCTGCTTTTTCCGGCCCCGTTTCTGCCTATAATTCCAAAGCTGTCGCCCCTGTCAATTGAAAAAGAGACATTGTCAACCGCTGTTTTCTTTCTTCTGGTGAAGTCTGAAACATAGGTTTTGGTTATATTTTCCATCAGGATTTCAGGCATGGTTCCCAATTAACAATATTCATGCAAAAAATACAATAAAAAAAACAGCCCCTTCATGCACCAGGGGCTGTTTTTTAATATTAAAATATGCTGCAGGGCTCTAACTTGCGGGAGCTGTATTTCCTGCTTTATCCTTGAAATCTGAAGGCAGGGTACCTGCAGTTGGAGCATCGGTTACCTTACCTGCAGTTGTCTGGGTTTTCTGATAGACCACACTTGTATCTGAAACAAGCCCGTATTCAATGCCTGTGTCTTTATTGGTCTTTGAACTTGCAGCAATGATGGTGAAAGCGGTGGCAGTTGTAGAAAAAGACATCAATGTGCTGGGTGAAGGGTTAAAAGTAAGGGGTGGCCCCGGGCAGGTGGAGCTTTTGTTTATCGTTACAGCTGCAACGGCTGTGCTGTTATGGTTTTCCGCAGCAGATGCCATGGCAGTAAAAGAAAGGACCATGAAAAGGCTTATTATTGCAATTGTTATTTTTCTCATTGTTATATCTCCTGTTTTAAAATTTAAATTTCAATACCATATGGTCATGAATTTTAGTTCGGATACATTTCCCATTCTGCATAATAGGCTTCAAGATCAGTTCTCATGTTCCTGGCATCGCTTACTGACGCTGAATTGTATGCCTTTGCCCTGTAGCTGGAAAACTGCGGGATTGCAATTGCAGCAAGAATACCTATGATTGCAATAACAATCATGAGTTCGATCAGGGTAAATCCTTTTTGATTCCTGTGTTTTTTAAGCCAATTAAACATTTGTCACCTCCATTGTTTTATGTTAATTAATTTAAACTTTTTAAGACTGTCTTTTGTTCAGGTTTAAGTACAAGAAAAATGCCAGACTGGGCAAAATCATTAAATTAATCTTTAATTGTTTGATATTATTACAATTTATAAAAACAACCCAGACAGATTCAAAATTATAAAAAAAAGACATGGACTATTTACAAACAATTTTTGAATTTTTTTATCAAAAATTGTCATATTATCCCGGAATATTGTCAGAATGATATTTAAATGTCTGTTTCATGCAAAGATCATATAAAGCTTATACGCCCATATCAGTGGATAAAAAATCTTCTTGTGTTTGCGCCTGTGTTTTTTTCAGGCAGGCTTATAAGCACCAGGATACGGCAGGCAGGGGCAGGTTTTGTCATTTTCTGCATAATTTCAGCACTGGGTTATATTCTCAATGACTGGACAGACAGGAAAAAAGACAGGATACATCCACGCAAGAGATACAGACCTTTTTGTACCGGCAGCGTATCCGGCAAAAGTGCGCTGGCACTTTCAGGAATATTGATTCTGGCCTGCCTTGCAATCCTTGCAGTATCAGACCTTTGCCCTATGTTCATTGCATATGCAGGCCTGTATATTATCCTGACTCTCAGTTACAGCCTGTATTTTAAATCAATTGTCCTTCTTGAGGTTTTTATTGTGGCAATGGGCTTTGTAATAAGAGTGCTGGCAGGCGGGGCAGCCTGTAATATCACGATTTCAAGCTGGCTTTTTCTGACGGTTTTTTTCATTGCCATGATGATATCCATTGCAAAACGCCTTACTGAGCTTAAAATCCTTGGAAAATCTGCGGCAATACAGCACAGGCAGAGCCAGGCCGGATATTCGGTTGAATTTCTCAATTTTCTTTTATGGTCATGCAGCAGCATTACCCTTGTTGTTTATTCCCTTTATGCCCTTGAACACGGCAAACTGGTTATCTTTTCCGTTATACCGGCAGCATACGGCATTTTCAGATTTCTTTACCTGACAGATCAGGGAAAAGGGTCTGATCCCATAAAAGCCTTGTTTTCAGACAGGCAGCTTTTACTGACAACATTAATATTTCTGCTGTTTTTAACCATGGTGATCTATCACCCATGATGAAGCGCATAAAATTCATCAAACTTTTAGATGCACTCATGGGGCCCTGGCTTGTAAAATTATTTCCTGGACCCGTAAAAAAATTTTCCAGGCAGGCTGTTTTTAAAAAAATTCTGGTGATAAGGCCGGGCGGCATGGGTGATGCCCTGCTGCTGCTGCCCGTTTTAAAATATATTGCAACAAGGTTCAAGGTCAGAATTGATATTCTGTGTGAACCCAGAAACCAGCAAATTTTTCTTTCAGCCCCTTTTGTGCATGAAATCTTTTCATATCAGGAAATCAGATCTTTAATAAAACTATGCACAAAACAATACAATGCAGTATTTGATACAGAGCAGTCCCATTTTTTATCTGCAGTTTTTTCAGGACTGACAAGGGCAGATTTCAGGATAGGGTTTAAAACCTGTTCCAGGCAGAAAATATATCATAAAACCTGTGAATATGACCATAAAACCTATGAGGCTGAAATGTTCTGGCAGCTTTTTACCCTGACATACCCCATGGAACCACATTTCAGGTTTGATCTGCCCTATTTTAATCCAGGCCTTGATTGTGTTTTCAAAAATAAACTTTCAATTCTGGGCCACAAAAAATTCATCTGCCTGTTCCCGGGAGCCACCATAAACGAACGCCACTGGCCTGAGGACAGATGGGCCGGGGTGATTGACTGGATTGACAAAAAAAATATCATCCCTGTCCTGATCGGCGGGTCAAAGGAAAAAAACATGTGCAGGAATATAATGGCAATGTGCAGGGCAAAAAAAACCATTAACCTGTGTGCCAGGCTTTCAATTGCCGAGACTGTTCAATTATTTGCCAAAGCCTGCATATTAATAAGTACAGACTCAGGTATTCTGCACCTTGGTGTGGTATGCGGCATTCCCACAATTTCCCTTTTCGGGCCTGGAATTATGGAAAAATGGGCGCCCAGGGGCAAAAACCATATAGTGATAAATGCAAAAGTTTCCTGCAGCCCCTGCACAAGGTTCGGTACCACTGCCCCGTGCCCTAACAATAATGAATGCATGAAAAAAATCACACCAGATATGATTATCAATGCCTTAAGGGAACACGGCATCTCCTGAATGAATGGCCCAGAAACTTGAAAAACAGGTATATACACAGACAAGAACAAGACAATAGAATCCTGTTGCAAGACCGGCAATGGGCCTGTTCATCAGGGGAAACACAATAAAAACCATGAAAGTATAATCAGGAAAGGATATAAAAGACTTGAAATTTCTGGAAAAGAAAAAATTTCTGTATCTCTGATATGCCAATGGCAGCCCGTTTGAAAAAACAGGTGCACTTTCCCGGCCTTTCCGGTATGAAAGCACAATCCCTGCAAGATAACTTGTATAGGCTTCAAAAACATGCATAAGGCCCATGGCGATTATGGGCCTTGAAAATAAGATCCCTCTTCCCTGCGCAATACAGAAAAGGACAAAAAGGTCTCCTGCAAGATCTGAAATATGATCAAAATATCTGCCTGATTCAGAGCATGCAGCGGTGAGGCGTGCCACAGGCCCGTCAACACAGTCAAGGCAATATGCCATATACC
>CAYUOB010000059.1:10003-19534 GCA_964446145.1 uncultured Desulfobacula sp. | reverse complement strand
TTTCATGCAAATAAAAAAATATGGTGGCCCAGGATAAAATTTATTCATTTTTTAATCCCCTTTCTCTGTCAACCCTTTGAATTAATATCCGGCCTCTGTTCGGGTAAGCATGTCTGATAATCTGTTTGTATCAATATTATATTAATCCCAAAGCAAGCATGAAAGGACGTTTAGGATGAATAAAAATATTACCCAAAAATTGGCAAAATGCAAGCAGAAAATCAATAAAAGGATGAAAGGAAAATGAAGGACAAGGACAAAACAGAATTGGCAGAAATCAAAAATCCGGGAAATCGTATATCCCTGATGATGAGAAAGCAAGCGCAGGGTCGGCACGCCCTGCTGCCTCATCAACGGTAAAAACCGAAGGACAGGTTAGCCCTGAACCGCTTGCTGCAATAAAGATAAATTATTCTGGAGAAATTTGCAATGCATGGAATTTTAAGCCTTACAGCAAAAATCGACAGGGAAAACGTAAAAGTTCCTGAGTGGATACTGGTCTTTGCCGCGGGCAGGAACAGTCTTGCAGACGGGCACGTTTTTCAGTCCGTTTGATTAGCGTGAAATGACCGCCAACAATTTGAATCAGAATTTTTGAATACGGGGCTGGACCCTGTTCCAGACAGCAGTTGCCGAAGCTGTCAGCGCGACAGAATCATGAGGGCATAGATTACAGCAATGATGGTGATGAACATAAAACCAAGAAAACCCCAGACAAAAAGGTCAGCCAGAACAGTTCCTATAAAACCATTAAAGGCTGCAAGATAATGAGCCGGGAAAAACCAGTCCAGAATAATCGTAATGACCATGTATATAAGAAAACCAAAAGAGGCAATGGCTGCTGCAATTTCTTTTCCACTGGATTCTTTTAATGATTTTATGATGTTTTTCATTTTCATAATAATAAATATAAAATAATCCAAAGGGCCTGTCAAACAAGATGGCGAACCAAAAGCCCTTTGAGCCTTGTTTGTATATAAACAGGCGTGGTCATGATTCTTTGAATTTCATTGCATGCCTGTTCAGGGCTTTAATGATTTCAAGGGTATGTTTGCCAGGCTTTCCATTGCCTATTGTTGAGTTGTCAACCTGAATCACCGGAACCACTCCCTTGTTCGTGCCTGTAATGAAAACTTCATCGGCATCAAGCAGTTCTTTCCTGGATATCTGTTTTTCCTCTACCCAGAACATTTCTGAAGCAAGCGACAGGATAAGTTTTCTTGTGATGCCCTTTAGCACACCGTGTGCAGGGGTTATAAGTTTTGATCCGAAAAAGGCGAAAAGATTGCTGGTCGTACCCTCAAGCACTTCATCTGCCCCGTTGACATATATCGCCTCGACAGCATTGTTTTTCCTGGCCTTTTGCAGGGCAAGGGCAGCTGGAATATATGAGGTGATCTTGGCATCTGGTATGGCCCGTTCCTGTTCAATGGTAATGACCTTGACCCCTTCTGTATACCATTCATCAGGCAGTTTTTTCATGGGAGTTACGAGCACTATAAGGCGGGGATTGCCTGAAGGAGTGAAAAAATCAGGGCTTGAGCCGCCTGTAATCACAATTCTTATGTTGGCTTCATTCATACATGCCCCATCATCGGCGCGGTGCCCCGGTTTTATAATCCAATCCATGTTTTTTCCCAGGGTTTCAAGAATGATGGACCTGATTGTATTTTTTCCCCATGGGAGAACAATTCCCGTGCTTGCTGCTGACTGTTCCAGCCTTTTTATATGCTCATCAAGAAAATACGGTTTGCCTCTGTATGTACGCATTATATCGCAGATTCCATATCCGCGCAGAACAGCAAGGTCATCAACCGGAATTACAGCTTTTTGTGAAGAAACAAATTTCCCGTCCACATAATAGATACTCATGGGCAAACTCCTTGAACTCATAATATATTTTTTTTATACTGAAAAATAGATATGACCGTTAATCCTGATAATCAAGGGCATAATGCATTTTTTTCTGGAAATTGACACCATGCGCCAACATGATACCCTGTCTGAAGAAGACCGGGTCATTGTGTGCAGGGTCTGCAATAATATAATAACCCGCCCCTGCCATAAGATTCTTGTCAGCAGCAGTTTTTCGCATGTTTTTGCCAATCCCCACGGGCATGTGTTTGAAATAGGGTGCTTTTCAGGTGCGGAAGGCTGTATCCCCGTTTCCGGGCTTTCTTCTGAATTTACATGGTTTGCAGGTTATTCCTGGAAAATTGAAGTCTGTAGGGAATGTGATTCCCATATTGGATGGATATTCATCTGTGATAGCGGAAATGGTTCCGGGCGGCCAATGCAGTTTCATGGCCTTATTCTTGATAAGCTTGTTTTTCCATGACATTAAGGCAGAAGCAGAAAGTGATTATAAAAAAAATATTGCAAGTTTCGTGGGCTGTTGCGGCAATTTTCATATTGTGCGGAAATATTTATTTCTGGGTTGATGAAAATGGAGTCAGGCATTTTACCAATATTGCACCGCCCCATGGCATCAACAATGTTGAGGAATTAAATGAAACCAGGCCTGACCCTGAAAGTGTTCAGAGGAATGGAAGCAGGGTTTTCAGGCTTTTAAAGATTTTTGACGGCGATACGGTCAAGGTTTCAGGCTCAGGGTTTATATTCAAGATCAGGCTTGTGGGCATAGACTGTCCTGAAATCAGGCATGATGGACAGCCCTCCCAGCCATTTGCTGTTAAGGCAAAAAATTATCTTGCCCGTCTGCTCGGAAGGGGTGAAATCAGAATAAAAGCTTATGGCATGGGCGGCTATAATCGTCAGCTTGCTGAAATTTATGTAAATGGCAGAAACGTAAATCTGGCAATGGTCAGAGCAGGATTTGCCGAGGTGTATCGGGGAAGGCTGCCGTCAGGGTTTGATTCAGGGCCCTATTTTAAAGCGGAAGCAAGTGCAAAGCGCCTTGGGAAAGGTATCTGGTCTCTTGGCAGAGAGTATGAAAGCCCCAGGCAATGGCGGCGAAAGCATCCCTGGCGCAGATAAATTTAAGGCTTGCCAAACTATTTTCAGATGCTTATTATTATGTGTAATAAATGCCGCTTTTTTTAAGCTGTTTAAAAAGTGAGCATGTAATTTATACTATTATAAAGGAGCCAGTATGATGAAAGACAGAGCATTGAGACGGCACCAGGATTTTAAAGCAAAAAGAAAAAGTCAGCAAACTTATAATAGTTGTATTTCAGATTTGCCCAGGGCAAAAATCCATGAACTGGAAAATAATGTTGGAAAATTGAGAAAGATATGTGTTGCAGTGCGTCCCGATAAAACGCTTAAAAAAGCAGGCAAAAAGCCTTTAAGGGAAATGAAGCATGATATTACCATGAAAGAGCAGCTGAGAATGATCAGCTGATAATTGTTAATCTGAATTCAGGGGGGCTGTGCCGCAGAAAAGACTGCGGTTCAGCCCCCTTTTTTTTCAGGGGGTCAGAACGGGATATCATCATCGGCTATGGGGGGCTGCCCGCCTGTCATGCCCGGGCTTGTCTGTCCCTGGAAATTGTCAGAGGGTGCAGGTTTGTTAAACCCTGTGTTTCCCTGGTAAGGGCTGCTGCTCTGGCCCTGGGAATTGTCCTGGCGTCCGCCCAGAAACTGAAAGTTTGATGCTATGATTTCTGTTGTGTAGTGAGTTTGCCCGTCCTTTTCATAGCTTCTTGTCTGAAGCCTGCCTTCTATATATATCTGACTGCCCTTGGACAGATATTTTTCACAGGTTTCAGCCTGTTTGCCAAACACAACAACCCTGTGCCATTCTGTTCTTTCCTGGCGTTCACCTGTGTTTTTGTCAGTCCATTGCTCACTTGTTGCAATGGACAGGTTGACGACAGCCAGACCCTGCTGGGAATACCTTATTTCAGGGTCTCTTCCCAGTCTTCCTATCAGCATTACTTTATTCAGCCCCGCCATTTAAGTCTCTCCTTTTTTGATTTGCATTAAAGATATCTGAATCTAAAGAATTTACCTGATTACCCTGATATAGTCAACCTGGCCGGCATGAATATTTTCGACTTGACACATAATAAATTTAAGATTATGTTGCTATTAAGGTAGCAACATAATGGGGAGAGAAAATGGAAACATATTTAAATCTGAAAGCCCTTGGATTCTCTCAATATGAGGCGGCCTGTTATATGGCGCTGATCAACAGGCATCCCGTAAATGGGTCTCAGCTCAGCAAAATTTCAGGCATTGCAAGGTCAAGAATCTATGATGTGCTGCGTAATCTCAAGGCAAAGGGTTATGTGATTGAGGTTAATCCGGGCCAGTATGCCCCCCTGCCTTCGGATGAACTGGTACGGCGTCTTAAACGCAGCTTTGACAACCATATTGAACAATTTGAGGATCAGATTGCAAGGGCATCGCGTAAGAATGATTTTGAATATGTCTGGACCCTGACAGGATATGAAAATGTAATGGAAAAGGCAATTGAAATGATTTCAAATGCTGAAGAAGAGATATATATACGGCTTTTTCCTGAAGCAGACCGTCATCTTGGCAGACACCTCATCAAGGCAGATCAAAGAGGTGTGAAGATTCGCTATATTGCCATGGGCCTGGTTGAAAAAAAATTTGATGTTCAGGTTATTCATCCTGATCACGAACACCTTGAAAAAATTGTGGGCGGCCGTTCTCTTGAGGTTATTACAGACAAGTCAGAGGCCCTTGTGGGTATATTTGAGACAGGAAAAGAAGAGACATCGCCGATAAACTGGACTCGCAATCAATGGTTCATAGTGGCTAACCGGGACAGCCTGCGTCATGATTTTTACCATTGTTTTCTGGAAAAGATTCTGGATCAGGGCCAGGAACTTACTCAGGATGAAAAACGGATTTATAAACTAATAAAAGAAGATAATTAGAACCAGAATCAGGGGAGGTATAAAATGACTGCAATGAGAAAAATTCATTATTTTACAGGGTTTTCCAATGAAAATGACAAAACCATTTTTAATCTGGAAGATGGTTTTGGTGCCCATCACTATGACAGGATCGATCTTGTTGTCCGTCATGCAAAGGGGTGCTGGCTTACAGATGAAAAGGGCAACAGGTATCTGGATTGCCTTGCTGCCTATTCTGCCGCCAATTCAGGACATCATCATCCCGCAATAACCAATGCGGTCATGGATGCCCTGATAGGAAATTATGCTTCTGTGCTGTCAAATGTTGTTTTTACAGATCCTCTTGGCATTTTTCTTTCGGAAGCTGCAAAATTTGCTCCCCAGATGGCGCCGCGTTTTGGCAATTGCGGCAACAAGGTATTGCCTAAAAACGGAGGTGTTGAATCCGTTGAAACTGCAATTAAGACCATGAGATATTACGGGTTCAAACAAAAAGGCATTAAAGACGGCAAACAGGAAATCATTGTATTTGATGAGAATTTTCACGGCAGAACGATTTCTGTTGTTTCCTTTTCCTCCACTCCCAAGTACAGGGAAGGATTTGGGCCCCTGACTCCTGGTTTTGTATCTGTTGAATTTGGTAATCTTGAGGCGGTTAAAAATGCCATTAATGAAAACACCTGCGGTATTCTTGTGGAGCCCATGCAGGGGGAAGGTGGAATGAATATTCCTCCTGACGGATTTCTCAAAGGCTTAAGGCAGCTTGCCGATGCCCATGACCTTCTTCTTGTGTGCGATGAAATTCAGGTGGGAATGGGAAGAACCGGTAAAAAATTCTGTTTTGAGCATGAAGGAATTGTACCTGATGGGGTTATTCTTGGAAAAGCCTTGTCAGGCGGGCTGGTTCCCCTGTCAGTATTTATTACCAGCTCAAAAATAATGGACATGGTTTTTTCCAAGGGATCTGACGGTTCAACCTTTGGAGGATATCCCCTTGCCTGCGTGGCAGGCACAGCAGCCTTAAAGGTGTTTGAAGAGGAAAAGCTTGCTGAACAGTCAGCCAGAAAAGGTAAGATTCTTAAAAAACGGATCCAGGACATTGCAAAGCGTTCTTCCCATGTCAAAGAGGTAAGAGGCCGCGGGCTTTTCATCGGAATTGAAGTTAAAGACGGAAATGCCATGGATTTTTGCCGTAAACTCCTGAAACTGGGCCTGATTGTCAATGACAGTCATGGGCATACCATAAGGATTTCTCCTCCCCTTGTTATCAATGATGATGAAATGGATTTCATGGTTGAACAGCTTGAAAAGGTGCTTGTGGATAAATAATCGTGATATTGTAAAAATGTCTTGACAACTTGACATATCGTCTTTATGATTGGCCTCATATTTTAACATAATTTGAGGCCAACCATGCTTAATTTACATTCCCCTGTTCCATTATACCATCAGCTGGCAGATATTCTGATGGAGAGAATCAGATCTGGTGAATATTCTCCCGGTGATGTGATACCGTCTGAAACCAGCATGGCCAAGCACTATGGAATCGGGCGCCCCACTGTGCGCCAGGCAATGGAAATCCTTGTCAGAAAAGGCCTTGTCACCCGTAAAAGAGGTGCTGGAACATTTGTAAGGCATCAGGACAGGCAGGTTGATATTTTTTCCTTTGCAGGCACGTCCAGGGCTTTTTCTGAAAAAGGGATCAGGGCAGAATCAAAAACCATAGATCCGATCCAGCTTGATCCCTGCATTGAAGACAAATCCAATCCCTTTTACGGCCAGCCGGCTTTTTTTTTCTCAAGGCTTACTCTTGTTGATGATGATCCAATTTTGTTTGAGGAATTCTGTCTCCATGCCAGGCTTTTTTCAGGCATTGACAAGATCAGTCTTGAAAACAGGTCTCTTTCCCAGGTGATTTCTGAAAAGTATTATCTCAAGCCTGGCAGAGGATCTCAGAGCTTTAAAATCGTTCAATTACCGGCCAGGCTTGCAAAACTGCTTGCCATTGACCCGGGTGATCCCATACTTGAGGTTCAGAGAAGTCTTGATTTTCCAGGAGCAAACCAGGCAGTGTTTTCAAAATTATACTGCAGAACCGACAGATTCGCATTTTCACAGACAATCAGCCTTGAATCATAACGTATACCGGAGTTGTTTCCATTATCCAGGAGCATTACAAATGAAAAAAACAGGATATTATGGTGATTACGGCGGAGCTTTTCTGCCTGAAATTTTGAGAGCCACCTTTGATGAACTTGAAACCCATTTTGAAAATATAAAAAAAGACCCTTTGTTCTGGCATGAATATAAATCTGTCATGTCCTCATATTCATGCAGGCCCACGCCACTTACATTTGCCTCCAACCTTACCCGGTGGTTCGGGGGCGCAAAAATTTATATAAAAAGGGAAGACCTCAATCATACTGGGGCACATAAAGCCAATAATGTCATGGGTCAGGGCCTTTTGGTGCAGAAAATGGGCAAAAAACGGGTCATTGCAGAGACAGGAGCAGGCCAGCACGGTGTTGCAACTGCCACAATGGCTGCAAAATTCGGTTTTGACTGCACAATTTACATGGGAGAAAAAGATGTGGCCCGCCAAAGACCGAATGTTTTCTGGATGGAACAGCTTGGGGCGGAAGTGGTTCCGGTCAGGGACGGAACAAAGATTCTCAAGGATGCCATTAATGAAGCATTCAGGGACTGGGTGACCAATATGGACACAACCCACTATGTTCTTGGAACTGCATGCGGCCCCCATCCTTTTCCGGAAATGGTTGCCTATTTTCAGTCCATAATAGGAAAAGAGGCACGAAAACAGATTCTGGAAGCTGAGGGAAAGTTTCCTGCGCGGGTATATGCCTGTGTAGGAGGAGGCTCCAATGCCATGGGAATTTTTTCAGGGTTTCTTGATGATCCGGTTGAACTGGTTGGAGTTGAAGCAGGCGGCCTTGGCATTGATTCAGGTCAGCATGCATCAAGGCTGTGTTCGCGGGATGCAAGCCCCGGAATTGCCCAGGGTTATAAAACCTATTTTCTTCAGGATAATGACGGGCAGATGAAAAAAACTCATTCCATTTCAGCAGGCCTTGATTATGTGGGGGTTTCACCTTTGCTTGCCCATATGCATGATACGGGAAAGGCAAGATTTGAGAGTGCAGAGGATTCTGAAGTTGTGCAGGCCCTTAAGCTGACCATGAAAAAGGAGGGCATAATACCAGCCCTTGAATCTGCCCATGCATTTGCAGCAGCCTTCAGGGCAGCGCCTATGCTTTCAAAGGACGAGGTTATCATTATCAATCAGTCAGGCAGGGGAGACAAGGATATATTTACAGTGGCAGAAGCACTTGGTGATCATAACTGGGAAAAATTTATCATTGGAAAGGCAGAACAATACAATGCTTGAAAAATATATAAGAACCCGCCGCAGGTCGCGGGATATTCTTCTGATGGCTCATATTGTCATAGGGTATCCCTCGTTTGACAAATCCTTTGAAATTGTAAAAAATATGGTTGAAGCAGGCGTTGATTTAATGGAGCTTCAAATACCTTTTTCCGAGCCCATTGCTGACGGCCCTGTGATTTTAAAGGCAAACCAGAAAGCCCTTGAAAACGGATCAAGCGTCAGCAGATGCCTTGAATTTGCCGAAGATGTATCGCGCAGGTTTGATATCCCTTTTTTATTCATGACCTATGCAAATATTGGTTTCAGGTTCGGCTGGGGCAATTTTGCGGACAGAATGTCTGATATAGGGCTTTATGGTGCCATTATTCCTGATCTTCCGCCTGAAGAGGGGAAAGGGTATATCAGTGCCATGACTCGTAATAATCTTGACCCCATATTCATATTTACTCCTGAAACATGCGATGAACGTATGTCATATCTGGCAGACCATGCTTCAGGTTTTGTATACTGCACAGCAAGAAAAGGGGTGACAGGCAGGCAGACTTCATTTTCAGATGAACTTGGCACTTACCTTGAAAGATGTTCGCGGGCGACCTGCCTGCCCCTTGCCGTGGGCTTTGGTGTCAGGGACAGAAAAGATATCAATTTTCTGAAAGGCAGGGCAGATATTGCTGTGATCGGTTCGCAGACAATACGCATTGTTCAGGAGCACGGTCCTGAAGCTGCAGGAGAATTCATCATCAGCCTTTTGTAAATTAAGCTGTTCCTATGCCCTGTATTTCTGATATAAGAAAAGTCATGGAATAAAATTATGGTTACGACAGGGTGGTATATGATGAAAAAAAACAATCAGATGAATGCGGGCAGGCTGGCGGTGCTGGTGCTTGTATCAGGCGTATTGCTTGTGATATCGTCCGGATGCAGCAGTGTGTATTATGCAACCATGGAAAAATTCGGCGTGGAAAAGCGCCATATTCTTGTTGATGATGTAAAAGAGGTCAAGACCAGCCAGGCAAAGGCCCAGGAAGAGTTCAAGGACGCCCTTGAAAAATTAAGAGAATTGTATTCCTTTGACGGAGGTGATCTTGAGACTTTTTATGATAATCTTAAGGATAGTTATGAAGATTGCGAATCAAGGGCTGACCAGATTGAGAAAAGAATCAGTTCCGTAAGGAAGGTGGCAAAGGATCTTTTCCGTGAATGGGAATCGGAAATATCCCAGATGCATGATGTCAAATTAAAAGCCGGCAGCAGGCGTTCGCTGAGACAATCAAA
>CAYUOB010000059.1:0-9903 GCA_964446145.1 uncultured Desulfobacula sp. | reverse complement strand
AAAGAAGCAGACAATTTTATCAGGGATTTTTAGCCTTCAGGAGATTTGACCAGTGAATGTTGACGGAAAACAGATGCGCCCCATATGGTTTGAGACCGGAACGCGGAAAGTGAAGGTGATTGATCAGCGTTTTCTGCCCCATGAACTTGTTATCATGGATTTAAATACTGTGGATGACACCATTTATGCCATACAGCAGATGGTTGTAAGGGGAGCTCCCCTTATAGGCGCAACGGGCGCCATGGGGGTTTATATCTGTCTTGTACAGGACGGTGCGGGAAAAGATGATGATTATATTGTTAAAGAATGCACCAGGCTTAAAAGCGCAAGGCCTACGGCCATGAATCTTTTCTGGGCTGTTGACAGGGTTCTGCAAAAGGTTCTGGAATGTGAACACCATGACAAAAGGATAAAGATTGCCCTTGATGAAGCACTTGGCATAATTGAACAGGAAGCAGACAATTGTTTTAAGATAGGCCAGGCAGGGCTTGCCCTGATAGAAGAAGCAGCCCGGAAAAAAAAGGGGGATATTGTGAATATCCTTACCCATTGCAATGCAGGATGGCTTGCCTGCATAGAATACGGCACGGCAACGGCCCCTGTTTATGCTGCCTTTGACAGGGGAATCGGCGTCCATGTCTGGGTGGATGAAACAAGGCCCCTTAACCAGGGCTCGCGCCTGACAGCATGGGAGCTGGGAAAACATGGGGTTCCTCATACCATTGTTACGGATAATGCAGGCGGTCATTTAATGCAGCACGGCATGGTTGATATGGTGATAGTGGGAACGGACAGGACAACCCGTTCCGGCGACGTGGCAAACAAGATAGGCACATACCTGAAGGCTCTTGCGGCAAAGGACAATAATATTCCCTTTTATGTGGCGCTGCCTTCCAGCACATTTGACTGGGAAATCGACGACGGCATTACCGGTATTCCCATTGAACAGAGAGATCCCGGTGAGATCAGATTTGTGCAGGGGCTTTGCGGCGGTAAACCGGCAGAAGTGCTGGTTCCGCCGGAATCAAGCCCATGTGCCAATTATGCTTTTGATGTTACCCCTGCAAGGCTTGTGTCGGGGTTTATTACGGAGCGGGGCGTGTGCAAGGCATCGGAAGAGGATATTCTTGCCCTTTTTCCTGAAAAACGCATGAAAAAAGGGAAATAAATGAAAAAGAAGACCATTGCCGTTCACAGCGGAGAAATCAGGGACAGGGCAACCGGCGGCATGACCACGCCTGTTTACACCTCATCTGCATATGATTACCGTAACAGGGATGAAACTTTTTATCCCAGATATTTCAACACCGTGAACCAGAATGCGGTTGCAGACAAGATTGCGGCGCTTGAGCATACTGAAAAGGGTCTTGTTTTAAGTTCAGGCATGGCTGCCATGTCCTGTGCAGTCCTGGCACATGCAGGTGCAGGAGATCATGTGGTCATGCTGGATGCGCTTTACGGAGGGACCCGTCATTTTGCAAAAACATGGTTTTCCCATTTTGCAATTGACTGCACATTTGTGTCCACTGATGCAGATGCTGTGACAGCAGGTGTTACCGATAAAACAAAAATAATTGTTGTTGAGTCTCCGACCAATCCTTTGCTCGGAGTTATTGATATTGAACAGATTGCGGATTTTGCAAGGCAGAACAATATTGTAACCATTATTGACAATACCTTTGCAAGCCCTGTGAATCAGACTCCTGCTGACTACGGCATGGACATAATTGTCCACAGCGGAACCAAGTATCTTGGCGGGCATTCTGACCTGTGCTGCGGCCTTCTGGCATGCTCGGCAGACAGGATGGAAAAAATCATGGGCCTTGCCAGAGTATTGGGCCCAAGCCTTGATCCAAGGGCATGTTACCTTCTTGAACGAAGCATGAAGACCCTGAATGTGAGAGTTGCAGCCCAGACTGAGAATGCAATGCAGATGGCAAAATTTCTGGATTCCCATCCTGATATTGCAAAGGTGTATTATCCCGGCCTTGAAAATTTCCGGGGCCATGATATTGCAAAGCGCCAGATGACCGGGTTCGGCGCCATGCTTTCCTTTGAAATCAGGAAAGGGGATCCGCTTTGTTTTCTGGATCAGCTTGGAATTATAAGCCCTGCCGTAAGCCTTGGCGGCGTGGAAACAACCATATGTTCCCCTGCTGTTACTTCACATGCAGGAATGTCAGCAAAAGAGCGCAGAAGAATCGGTATTACAGATTCATTGTTAAGATTGTCCGTGGGGATTGAGGATATTGATGATTTAAAAAAGGACATTGATTCTGCACTGAAAAAAATGGCCTGAACATTATGTAAAATTTTATCAGGAAAGAATATAAATAATCATGACCACTGCTGAACTGACAAAGCTGGAAAAAAGGATCATATCATTGTTGCAGGCTGATATTCCTGTTGTTGAGCAGCCTTTTCTTGAAATGGCCGATAAACTGGGCATAAGCGAGGATGAATTTTTAGATGTTCTGAAAACCCTTAATGACAGGGGAATAATAAGGCGGTTTGGAGCCACGTTGAAACATCAGAAATCAGGATTCCGGGCCAATGCCATGATTGCCTGGAAAGTGGATGAAAACAATGTGGAAAAAACAGGGAAGATAATGGCATCTTTCAGGGAAGTGACCCATTGCTACCGCCGCGACCCTGCTCCGGGATGGAAGTATAATCTTTATACCATGGTACACGGTTCTGACGAGGAACAATGTCATGCCATTGCCCGCAAAATTTCCCGGGCTGCCGGTGAGAATGAGTATGAGCTTTTATTCAGCAGGGAAGAACTCAAAAAAACTTCCATGACATATTTTGAAGACTGAGCCTTTGCATATCCTGTGCATAAATCCCTGGATTCATGATTTTGCTGCCTATGATTTCTGGGCAAGGCCGCTGGGCCTTTTATCCATTGCCTCAATACTGCGTGAAAATGGAGCTGCCGTAAGCTTCATAGACTGCCTTGACAGGTTTCATCCACAGGAAAACCGCCCTGTGAAAGTTTTATGGGACGGAAGGGGCCCTTTTCGTAAAACCAGAATTGATCCTCTGCACGGCCTTGAACATATCCCAAGAAAATTCTGCAGATACGGGATCAAGCCCCAATGGTTTGAGGCGGACCTGAGAAAAGCAGGAAAACCTGACATAATATTTGTTACTTCCCAGATGACATACTGGGCTTCAGGCGTAAAGGAAACCATTGAAAGAACCAAAGCTGTCTATCCTGATGTTCCTGTTGTGCTGGGCGGGATTTATGCAAGCCTGTGTTTTGATCATGCAGTAAATACAGCAGGAGCAGATCTTGTTGTAAAGGGCCCGGGTGAAGCCCGGCTTGGAAATATAATTAAAAAGATTACAGGTTTTGATTTCATGGGCAGGGAAGTGAATGAGGATCTTGATGCCCTTCCCTTTCCCGCCTTTGATCTTATGAATGCCATACCCTATATTCCTGTGCTGACTTCAAGGGGATGCCCTTTTTCATGTGAATATTGTGCCTGTTCATATCTGGAGCCAGACCTGAGGAGGCGCTCGCCTGACAATGTATTCAGGGAAATCAGGCATTGGCATGGAAAATTCGGGGTTAAAAATTTTGCATTTTATGATGATGCTCTTCTGGTAAATTCACAAAAATTTGCGTTTCCCATGCTGGAAAAAATCATTTCTTCTGAAATAAAGGCTTTTTTTCATACTCCAAATGCCCTTCATGTAAGGGAAATAAATACTCAGGCAGCAGAACTAATGTTCAGGGCCGGGTTTAAAACCATCAGGCTCGGGCTTGAAACAACAGATTTTTCAAGCCGCAGGAAGCATGATGTGAAAGTGCGGGAAAATGAATTTTTCAGGGCAGTCAATTGTCTTAAAAAGGCAGGGTTTGAAAGAAACCAGGTGGGTGCCTATCTTTTATGCGGGCTTCCTGGCCAGAATCTTGATGATGTGCAAAAATCTGTGGAACTTGTGAAAAAAACAGGGATAATGCCTGTGCTTGCATATTATACGCCGATTCCCCATACACCCATGTGGGACAAAGCTGTAAAATTTTCAAAGTTTGATTTAACTCAACATCCTGTTTTTACAAATAATACTCTTTTTCCATGTGTCAGAACCCCTGAGGAAATGAAACGGATTTCCCAATTGAAAAATTTGTCAGTTTAATATATAACCCTGTTGTTTTTGTTTGAAATTTGTCAGGTTTTTGTTTGGACAGTATCAGAACAATTATATAATAAGGGGGCCATTTGAATCTTACAGGTATCATCATTCAAACCCTTGGCGGGCTTGGGCTTTTCATCCTGGGGATGAAAATGATGACCGAGGGCCTGCAGGCGACAGCCGGGCAGAGAATAAAGCGGATTCTGGAAGCTATTTCGGGAAACCGTTTCATGGGATGCGCCACAGGTGCAGGTGTAACAGCCATTATTCAGTCTTCTTCCGCCACAACTGTAATGCTGATAGGATTTGTAAGCGCGGGAATCATGTCCCTTGAACAGGCTGTGGGCGTGGTAATAGGAGCCAATATCGGCACCACCATCACAGGACAGATGATCGCCTTTAAACTCACAAAGGCTGCCCTTCCTGCCATTGCCATCGGAGTTGTGCTTAAATATTTTTCAAAGAGGCGCAATTTCAGATATATAGGGGATATAGTCCTGGGCTTTGGCCTTTTGTTTTACGGAATGATTGTAATGAAGCACGGCCTTTCCCCTATTAAGTCAGATCCCCAGTTCATCCAGTTCTTCACAACATTCAGCACTGACACAATAGGCGGACTTCTTTTATGTGTGCTCATGGGAACCCTGCTCACGGTGGCTGTGCAGTCTTCATCGGCAACAGTGGGTCTTACCATGGCACTTGCAACCTCAGGCCTTCTTTCGTTTCCCACGGCACTTGGCCTTGTGCTGGGTGAAAATATAGGCACAACAGTTACAGCTCAGCTTGCAACAATAGGCTCAAACAATATAGAAGCCCACAGAACAGCCAATGCCCATACGATTTTCAATGTGATAGGCGTGGTCATTATTGTGTTGATCTTTCCCTGGTTTGTGGAGCTTGTTGAGGTTGTTACCCTGAAATTTGGGGCAGGTACCCTGTCGCAGCAGGTCAATGGCGAATACGTCAATATTTCAAGGTATATAGCCAATGCTCATACGATTTTCAATGTAATCAATGCCGGCATTTTTCTGATTTTTCTTCCAAAACTTGTTCAGCTTACTGTTTTCATATCTCCGCGTTCTGTAAAATCAGGCGGCAGATACAGGCTTCCGGAATTTGATTCAGGATTTATTGATTCTCCCATAGGCGCACTTGCCAAGGTTAAGGGTGAAATAATATCTGTCATGGAATTTACCCTTGAAAAATTGCGTAACCTTTCAGGATGCCTTAAAATAAGAGATGATGATGTACTGGGTGAAAGGCAGATCATTGAGGATTATCTTGATGAAGCACAGAAAATAATAATAAGATATCTGACCACGGTTTATCAGGGTGATGTAAATGAATCCCAAGCCACTGAAATATCAGAGCTTATGCGCATCACAAACAATATAGAGCGTCTGGGAGATTCAATGGAAAATGTTTCCAAGATGCTTGAACGCATATATGAAAATAACCTGGAATTAAGTGAAAAAGCAAAACAGGACCTTGTTGAAATTGCAGAGCAGGTAAACGGGTTTCTGGCTCTTATCATTGATGAGCTGCATAACAAGACACCTGATTTTTATCAGAAAGCCCTGGCAAAGGAAGATCTGATTGACCAGATGCGTGAAAATATGAGATACCAGCACATAGAACGGCTTAGAAATGGTGAATGCTCTGTTGATGTCGGGGTGTTTTTCATTGCTCTTGTTTCCAGTTATGAAAAAATGGGGGATTATTGTTTTAATATTGCCACAGGTGTAAACCGGATTAATTAAAATGATAGTATTTGATCTTGAATGTGAAAACGGCCATACCTTTGAGGGGTGGTTCGATGATAAGGAAGATTTGAAAAATCAGCAGGACCAGGGAATTTTAACCTGCCCTGTCTGCGACACCACGGCAGTCGTGCAGAAACTTCATCCCATTGCCATTAAAAAATCTTCAGGCTCAGCACCCCGCCCCTCGGAAAGCGCTCTTCAGGCAGGCCAGGAAGCCATGGCGGAACTGACCGCAAAGGTGGCTGAATATGTTGAGAAAAATTTTGAGGATGTCGGCTCTAAGTTTACAGAACAGGCCCTGAAAATGCATTACGGCGCAGAAGAATACCGCAATATAAGGGGAACAACCACAAAAGAGGAAGATAAGATTCTTGAAAAGGAGGGTGTTCCTGTTTTCAGGGTTCCTGTGGTCAAACCGCCCAAAGACGACCTGAACTGAGTTCTGCACCCTCCCCGGGGTTATTGGCCTGTAACCTGAATATTTACTCTGCGTGTTCTTGGGCCGTCAAATTCACAGAAATAGATTCCCTGCCATGTTCCCAGCACAAGATTACCGTTTTCGAGCGGTACCAGCTCTGAAGGCCCGAAAAGGCTGACCTTTATATGGGCTGCTGAATTGCCTTCCATATGCCTGAAATTATCATCCCACGGGACAATTTTGTTGATGGTGTTTAAAATATCCGTCTCAACGGCAGGGTCGGCATTTTCATTGATTGTCACGGCGCCTGTGGTATGCATGGAAAAAATATGTACAAGTCCGTTTCTTATACCTGAATTTTTTACAGCTTCCTTTACTTTTTCCGTGATATCAACCATCTGGGTTCTTGCATCTGTTTTAATGCTGATCTGCATGGCAGGCCTCCTTTTTCAGGGGTTTAAGCCTTTAAAAGTTCAAGGGCATTTTCAACAATGTTTTCCGGTGTAAACCCGTATTTTTCAAGAACAGTTCCGCCTGGTGCTGAAGCCCCGAATTTATCTATCCCAATGATTTTTCCCTCGGGCCCTGTGTATTTTTCCCAACCCATGGAGATTCCTGCTTCAACTGCAAGCCTTTTTGTCACATCGGAAGGAAGAATTCTTTCCCTGTACGGGGCAGGAGCTTTTTCAAACAATTCCCATGAAGGCATGGAAACGACATTGGCCCTGATATTATGGTCTTTTTCAAGGGTTTCTGCTGCCTTGATGCAGATATGAACCTCAGAACCCGTGGCAATGAGTATGATATCAGGCTGTGCCACAGATTTTACAGCATATGCTCCATATTGAAAGTCCCCGTCTTTTTGTGCAGTGTCAAGTATGGGGAGTTTCTGGCGGCTCAGGATCAATGCTGTTGGTGAATCAAGGGTGACAAGGGCCTGTTTCCATGCGAGTGCTGTTTCATTGGCATCAGCAGGCCTTATGACAACAAGATTCGGTATGGCCCTTAACGATGCCAGGTGCTCCACAGGTTGATGGGTGGGGCCGTCTTCTCCCACGGCAACACTGTCATGGGTGAAAACATAGATAACAGGCAGTTTCATGAGAGATGCAACCCTTATTGCAGGCCGCATGTAATCGGCAAAAACAAGGAATGTGCCTCCATAGGGACGTACCCCTGAATGCAGATACATGCCTGAGAGAATGGCTCCCATGGCATGCTCACGCACTCCGAATCTGATATTTCTGCCCTGGAACGAATTTTTCTGAAAATCAATGGAATTTTCAATATAGGTCTTATTTGAAGGCGCAAGGTCGGCAGAACCACCCATGAGCGTGTCAAGCCTGTCTGCAATGGCATTGAGAACTTTGCCTGAGGCAGCCCTGGTGGCAATGGGGTCATCTTCGGGTTTGAACCGGGGAATCTGGCTTGACCAGCCCTTTGTCAGAAAAGAGCTGATGGCATCCACAAATTTTGCAGCATCTTCAGGATACCGGGTTTTGTATCTGTCAAAGGCCTCCTGCCAGGCATCCTCAAAACCCTTGCCGAATTTCAATGCTTTCCTGCAGTTTTCAAGCACTTCTTCGGGCACATGAAAAGTTTTATCTTCTGGTGCGCCATAGAAACGTTTGGTAAGCTTTATTTCCTCTGGGCCGAGGGGAGAACCGTGGGCCCCTGGAGAATCCTGCTTGTTGGGGCTTCCGTATGCAATATGGGTTTTTATCCTGATGAGGCTGGGCCTTGCCACTGCATCTTTACCAGCCTGTATGGCCTTTTGCAGGGCATCTGTGTCATTTCCGTCCTCCACTGTTACCACGTGCCAGCCAAGGCTTTCAAACCTGGCCTGTACATCTTCAGTAAAGGCAATATCTGTTTTTCCTTCAATTGTGATGGAATTGTCATCATAAAGACATATCAGTTTTCCAAGCCCAAGGTGGCCTGCAAGCGATGCTGCCTCAAAGGCCACTCCTTCCATGAGGTCACCGTCTCCGCACATCACATAGGTGTAATGATTTATTATTTCATTATCCTGTCTGTTGAAACATTGTGCAAGATGAGCTTCAGCCATTGCCATGCCCACTGCATTTGCAATGCCCTGTCCCAGGGGGCCAGTGGTGGTTTCAACTCCCGGAGTCATGCCGTATTCAGGATGGCCCGGCGTTCTTGATCCCCATTGTCTGAAATTTTTCAGATCATCAAGGTCAAGCCCGTATCCAAACAGGTATAAAAGACTGTATAAAAGCGATGAGCCATGCCCGCCTGAGAGAACAAACCTGTCTCTGTCTATCCAGGCCGGATTTGCAGGGTTATGCTTTAAAAATTTTTTGAACAATACGTATGCTGCAGGTGCAAGCCCCATGGGTGCTCCGGGATGTCCTGAGTTTGCTTTCTGGACAGCATCCATGCAAAGGGTTCTTATGGTTGTAATGCTTAACTGGTCAATATTGGTTTCGGCACTTGCCATGGCAGGTTTCTCCTGTATGATAAAATTTGAATTACAAGGCTCTCATGAACTCAGGCTTTAAAGCCACATTACCCCTGAGGGCCTGTGAAATCAGTTCAAGTGTTTTTTCTTTGTCTTCAGGCAGTTTTGCCCGTATGGGAAGATAATTGGATGCATGGTTCGCATGAAAAAGGCCGTCTGAAAGATTGGTTGAAGCAATCATTATTCCAAGTTCCTCAAGCATTTCTTCAGGGCCCGGGAGTTCAAATTCTCCTTTTTCATATTGGTCATTGAGTTCTGTGCCCGGTATGAGCATCAGGGTCAGAGCGCCTACAAAATCAGGATCCATTGCAGATAATACCCGGCCTGTTTCCCGCGCGTGGATTTTTGATCTCTGCCGCCCTGCAAGGCCGATAAGGACTGTGACCGATAATTTGATGCCCGCTTTTTTGACCCGTTTTCCCATGCGGATCATTTTTGCGGAATCAGCACCTTTTCTTATGTCCTTAAGGGTCTGGTCGTCACCTGATTCAAGGCCCATATAAGCTATTTTTACACCAAGGTCATGCAATTGTTTCAATTGCTCATCGGTTTTCATGCCTATTCCTTTGGTATTTGCATAAAGTCCGACTCTTTCCACCCATGGAAGGCGCTGTCTTATCCTTTCCAGAATTTTGACCAGGCGTTTTTGGGGAACAATCATGGCATCCCCGTCACAGATAAAGACGCGGTTCTGATTCCGGCAGTATTTTCTGGCAAATTCTATATCTTCAAATATGACATCATCTTTTTTGATATCAAAGCGTTTGTCCCTGAATGTACCGCAGAAAGTGCATTTGTTATGGGAACATCCCAGTGTGACCTGTAACAGAATACTGTTGGCCTCGCTTGGCGGCCTTATGATCATGCCTTCATAATGCATATTAAAACTTCCTTAAAATTTAAGCTTCCTTAATATCAGTTATTATTGAAAAATTCAATTTTTTTAAGACTGTCCGTTAAAACTCTGCCATTGTGCATTCCCATATCATGTCTTGACATTTTTTTTTTTGACACAATTATTTTTAAAAAATTTTATAAATGAAAATTAAAACAAACAGGAGTAACAATGTGATCAAAAAATACTCGCAAAT
>CAYUOB010000058.1:0-19548 GCA_964446145.1 uncultured Desulfobacula sp. | reverse complement strand
GGCTGGCTGCGTTTGCTTGTGAGCCAGCCATGGACGATTTCCTGCCCCATTACAATTATAAGGTGGCAAAGATGGGTACATCCTTTTTTGCCGCCCATTATGCTTCTGACTTTTGTGGAAAATCCTGATTTGATTTCAAGCCCTGTGAGCTTGGAAACGGTGTCAATGGTGGTATGGCATTCTTTCATGGGAACATGTATCATCCGGGCTTGTATTTTTTCTATTGAGAGAGGGCTGGATTTGATCATCATTTTCACATCCATGTGATGAATCACTCCTGGTTTCAGAATTTTTCCTGTTACATCAAAAACATTTATATAACGCATGTCCTTCAGCACTCCGTGAACTATTATTCTGGAGTTTTCATGGGGCCATGTCGCAAGGCTGATATCACGTGAATGTATCTTTGATTTTGTTTTTATTATTTCATCAAGCATGGAAATTGTTCCTGTATCTGATCTGAGGTTATCCGCCCGCAAGAAATGTTACAACCTGAATTTCATCTCCGTCTTTTACAGGTTTTGCAAGCTCATCAGGATATGCGCTTGCGCCGTTAAGGTAAATTTCAATATAGTTCTGAAGGTTCCCTTTTTTGTCAAAAAGCTCTTTTTTCAGCCCGGAATGCATATCAACGAGATGTTTTAATGCCTCTCCTATGGTGGTTCCCCTGACTTCCACGGTCTTGCATCCTCCGGTATGACAGCGGTGTGTTACATGTATGTGTACTTTAATGCTCATTTTTTTCATGCCCCTGAAAAAAGGTTGAAATCTTGTTATTTTTTTTACAATAGATTATTTTTGGCGGGCATTCAATAATTTTCAGCTTTTTTATAGCTGTATCATGGCTGGGTTGACATTGGCTTCTGTCTGAATTAAGGTTTAAAAATTCATTTTAACAGCTCAAGGTGCTAAAATTATTCATAAAGGAGAGAAAAGCACATGACAGACAAGGTTTCCGGGCCTTCAGACCTGGACAAAAATATGCAGGCCCAATTAATTGTTGACATGTTGACAAGAATTGTAGTCCACTATGGCCTCTGGTTTACTGAGGTGCGCCATCAGATGGGAATGGAAAAAGCCCTTGAAATACTGGACAATGCCACAAGGAAAACTGTCAGTATCAGCCTGAAGAGATTTGCAGATGTTCTGGGATTTGAACTTGAAAACGGATTGCCGTCCGCACTGGTTGAAATGCCGGATGAAAAGCGTGCAGACCTGATGAAGGCTGTGGCAAAAAACTGGCTTGTCAATGATGGTTTGTGGTTTCAGGCGATTGAATCCGACAAAGGCATGAATGATGCCAAAAGATGCAATGATTCATGCTGGGCACAGTTTTCTCCCTATGAGGCATTTGCCATAAAAAAAATTTTGGGCCTGGATGAGGGGTGCGGGCTTGAAGGATTGAAAAAAGCATTGAATTTCAGGATGTATTCTTTGATCAACAGGCAATCGATCATTGACGAAAGCTCTAAAAGTTTTGTATTCCAGATGAATGACTGCAGGGTGCAGTCCGCAAGAAAACGCAGAAAACTTGCAGATTATCCCTGTAAATCAGCCGGCCTGGTTGAATATACCTATTTTGCCTGTGCCATTGACAAAAGGATTCACACCGAGTGTATTGCATGTCCGCCGGATGACCATCCTGAAGAATGGTTCTGTGCCTGGCGCTTTACCCTGGAAGATTGAAATTTAGGGAATATATAAAGAATAATAAGGAAAGGGTTGTATTATTATGGGACTCACATCTGACAGACTGAATGAACTTGAGCAGAAGGAAAAGCAGATCATGGAAATGGGCGGTGAAAAAGCCCTTGCCAAACGGAGGGAAAAAGGCAAGCTCAATGCAAGGGAACGCCTTGATGTTCTGTTTGACAAAGGAACCTTCAGGGAGCTTGACATGTTTGTAACCCACCGCTGTACCAATTTTGGCATGGAAAATGTACAGATTCCGGCAGACGGTGTTGTTACGGGTCATGGAAAGGTTGACGGAAGGATTGTTTTTGCCTATGCCCAGGATTTTACTGCAAGGGCAGGTTCCCTTGGTGAAATGCAGGCCAAAAAAATATGTAAGGTCATGGATATGGCCCTGAAGGCAGGTGCTCCGATTATAGGCATGAATGATTCAGGAGGAGCCAGGATTCAGGAGGGAATTGATGCCCTGTCAGGGTATGGCGAGATTTTTTTCAGAAATTCAGGAGCTTCAGGCGTGATTCCGCAGATTTCAGCCATAATGGGGCCGACTGCTGGTGGAGCTGTCTATTCCCCTGCCATGACAGATTTTATCTTCATGGTCAAGGAATCAAGCTATATGTTCATCACAGGCCCGAATGTGATCAAGGCGGTTACAGGAGAGGAAATAACCTTTGAAGATCTTGGCGGAGCAATGGCCCACAATGAAAAATCAGGTGTGGCACAATTTGCATGTGAATCTGATGAAGATGCCATAATCCAGATGAAAAAGCTTTTATCCTATCTGCCTTCAAACAATATGGAGGACCCGCCCTATGCTGCTCCCAAGGATGATCCCGGGCGCATGGACAGGGCTCTTGATTCAATTATTCCTGATAATCCCAACAGGGCCTATGATATCAAGGATATCATAAAATCCATTGTTGATGATGGTGAATTTTTTGAGCCCCATCAGTATTTTGCAAAGAATATTGTTGTCTGTTTTGCGAGAATGAACGGCCATGTCATAGGCATTATTGCCAATCAGCCCAATTTTCTGGCAGGATGCCTGGACATTGATGCTTCTGATAAGGCAACAAGATTCATACGTTTCTGTGATGCTTTTAATATTCCCATGCTGACCATTGCAGATGTGCCGGGCTATCTGCCGGGCAGCAACCAGGAATGGGGCGGCATCATACGTCACGGGGCAAAACTTCTGTGGTGTTATTCAGAAGCCACTGTACCCAAACTTTTACTCATTACAAGAAAAGATTATGGCGGATCATATCTTGCCATGTGTTCAAAGCATCTTGGAGCTGATATGGCTTTTGCATGGCCAACTGCCCAGATTGCTGTCATGGGTGCGGAAGGAGCCGCCAATATAATACATGCAAGGGCAATAAAGGCGTCTGACAATCCTGAAGCCACGCGCAGGGAAAAAATAGAAGAGTACAATGAGAAATTTTCCAATCCGTACTGTGCTGCTGCCAGAGGATATGTGGACGCAGTGATAAGGCCTTCGGAAACAAGGCCGCGTCTTATTGATGCCCTGGAAGCCATGATAACAAAAAGAGAACTCAGACCGGCCAAAAAACATGGAAATATTCCGGTATAAAAAGGGGATTTGAAATGGATGATAAAAAACTTGCAGCAGCCGTGGCAGCGGTTTATACGGTTATCAGAACCGGAGAACAGGCTGCTGCTGCAGCAATGCTGCAGACACCCGGCCCGGCGGAACACAACCTTGTACAGCCTCAGGTTCAGATTGCGGCACCATGTCCGAATATATGGGCTGTTTCAGGACGTCAGGCTCAGATGCAGGCAGGGGCAATGATGCAGCTTCGCATGTTTAAATAAAAAATTAACATAATAATTATAAGTCAGGAGAAGATGAATGAGTGAACACGGCCAGGTTGAAATGACTGAAATCAGATACGGCAAGGACAGACCGGAAGCAGAACACCGCCTCATGGTGGAGGATATATCATTAAGGGACGGCCATCAGTCTCTTTTTGCCACAAGGGGAAGAACAGAAGATATGATTCCTGTTGCCGAAAAAATGGATGAAATCGGTTTCTGGGCAGTGGAAGTATGGGGAGGCGCCACCTTTGATACCATGCACCGTTTTCTGGGTGAAGATCCTTGGGAAAGGCTGCGTACCCTGAAACGCTATTTTAAAAAGACGCCTTTTTCCATGCTTCTGCGCGGGCAGAATCTTGTGGGATACAGGAATTATGCAGATGATGTGGCAGAGCTGTTTGTGAAAAAAACAGTTGACAATGGCATGGAAATTTTCAGAACCTTTGATGCGTTGAATGATTTTCGCAATTTTGAGACTGTTGTTCCTGTAATCAAGGAGTGTGGAGCCCATTTTCAGGGGTGTATATGCTATTCTCTGACAGAGCCCAGAATAGGCGGAGATGTCTATAATCTTGAATATTATATAAAAAAGGCAAAAGAACTTGAAGACATGGGTGCTGACAGTATCTGTGTAAAGGATATGGCAGGGCTGATGGCTCCATATGATGCATACAGGCTTATCAGGGCATTGAAGGAAAACGTGAAGCCCCTGATTCATCTTCACAGCCATTTCACTTCCGGCATGTCTCCCATGACTCATTTCAAGGCAATTGAAGCAGGGGTTGACATAATTGATACATGCCTCAGCCCCTATGCATACAGGACTTCCCATGCAGCGCTGGAACCGTTTGTAATGTCTTTGCTTGGAACAAACAGAGACACAGGCTTTGATATCAATGCCTTGGCACAGATCAACGAGATCCTGGAAAAGGAAGTAATGCCAAAATACAGGCATCTTCTTGATGATACCAAGATGTCTGTAATTGATATCAATGTTCTTCTCCATCAGACTCCCGGAGGTATGCTTTCAAACCTTGTCAACCAGCTTCGTGAAATGGATGCTCTGGACAAGATTGATGAGGTGTACAAGGAGCTTCCGCGCGTGAGAAAAGAGCTGGGTCAGGTTCCGCTGGTGACTCCGACAAGTCAGATTGTTGGCATACAGACAGTCAATAATGTTCTTTTTGATACTCCAGAAGAACGGTATAAAATGGTTACAGCCCAGGTCAAGGATCTATGCTACGGACTTTACGGCAAAACCAGCATTCCCATTGACCCTGAAGTGCAGAAAAAGGCCCTTAAAGGTTATGAAAGAGGGGAAGAACCCATTACATGCAGGCCTGCACAGGTTCTTGAACCTGAGCTTGAAAAGGCAAAGAAAGAGATCGGTGATCTTGCAGTGGATGATGAAGACCTTTTGACCTACACCCTTTTTCCTGTGACAGGCAAAAAATTTCTCATGCAGAAATATGGCAAGGAACCTGTACCTGACAGTCTCAAACCAATTACACTTGAAGATGCATTAAAACAGAAGGAAATGATGGAAAAGGCCAGAAAAGGCCTTCTTGTGGAAAAGCCTGATCCCGAGAAACTTCCTGCCAAAAGCGATCATGTCAGAAGTTTTAATGTATTTATTGATGGAGAAGCTTTTGAGGTTGAGGTTGATGAGACATCAGACGGCCCTGTTGTTACCTATGCTGCACCTGTGGCACAGCCTGCAGTGGCCCCCCAGGCGCCACCTGCTCCTGTTGCTCCGGCAGCGCCTGCCGCGCCTGAACCTGCTCCTGCCCCTGCTGCTGAGCCTGCTTCTTCTGAGCCGCCTGCTGAAAAAGCCCCTTCCACATCAGGAGACGGAACACCGGTCAAGGCCCCGATGCCAGGCATGATAATCAAATATGAAAAAAATGTCGGTGACACCGTAAACGAAGGTGAAACCGTTGTGGTAATTGAGGCCATGAAAATGGAAAATGCACTGCCAGCCCCTGTAACCGGTGTTGTCAAGGCAGTGAATTTTGCCAGTGGAGATTCCGTTGCCAAGGGAGATGTACTGGCTGTTATTGAATGATGAAATTTGACAAAAGCCTTGCAGGTGATTACCTTTGCAGGCTGAGCAAAACGCCTGACAAAGGAGAAGAAAATCATGGCATTTGAAACAAAGGAAGAATTGCTTGAAAAATATATGAAAATGGACAAGCCCCGCTGCCCGCACTGTAATGTGGAAATGACTTTGTGGGAGGTGCCTCCCATTAATTTCAGTGACGGGCTTGGCTGGGGCACTCCCTATCTTTTTGTCTGTTTTAATGATGAATGCTCAAGCTATAAGAAAGGCTGGGAAAACCTCAGCGAGACAATGGAAACAACTGCATCATACCGCTGCTACGTTGAGCCGGGAAGGACAAATTTTGAATATATGCCTGTGTTCAGCCCGATGGGCGGGCAGGGCCAGAAACTTGACAATGAAGTACTCATAATGCAGGAAGCAAAAAAGGAACTGCTGAAAAGAACTTTTTCAGTGCTTACTGATTTTTATATTTCAAAGGACTGGGATGAAATTTTAAAAATCTGTCTTGACCCTGCAATTCCGGCCAGGGCCAGGCTTAAGGCAGCTGAAATGGTGGGCGAACTTGGAGAAGTTGAAGCAATTGAACATCTGCTCAACCATAAGTTTCCCACTCCAGTGCTTCAGGATGCGGTTCAAAAGGCAATAACCCTGCTTCATGAACGCCATTATACAAGGGAATGCCCATACTGCGCCGAAATAATCAAAAAGCGCGCAAGCGTATGTATGCACTGCGGAAGAGAAGTTCCAAAGGGCATCTGACAGGCAGGTCAGTGCCCTGTTCAGCTAACGGTTGACTTTTTCAAGATTAAAGGAGCGGTAAATTATCATTTCCCGCTCCTTTCTGTTTTCATCAAAGGGCAGGTATTCAATGGAAGCAGTCATTAAGGCAGCCTGTTCTTTTGAGGGTATCGCCTCCATTCCCTGACCCCGTATTTTCCCGGAAACTGTATCCATGACAGCGGCATCCCGTGCATCAGTGGAAACTGCCAGCGGAATCTGATAATCATAGACAAGCCTGGCTCCTGCCAGAATTTCCCTTTCATAGGAGCCGATTGAGCCTGCAACACAGGTTATGGCCATAAAGGCTTTTTTATTGCAGAAAACAATCAGGTCAATGGAAGAAATATAATCCTGCCCTTTAATCTGATCAATTATCTGTTCATTCACTTTTTTATCATCTTTTGCATATCCCTTTTCCTGTACCAGCAACCTTTCAACAATCTGCCGGGTGGCTTCAGGGCCCATGTTTCTGACTGGTTTTCCTGTTATGTAATCGGTAATAATATAATCAAAATTCATATCAGACATTTTCCTGTCATGTCGGCTGGTTTTTCAATATTCAGTATTTTAAGAACAGTCGGCGCAATATCTCCGAGGATTCCGTTTTCAAGATCTGTATTTTTGTAATCATGGCCTGCAAGTATCATTCTTACGGGATTAAGCGTATGTGCTGTATGGGGAGATCCGTCATCTGCAATCATCTGCTCTGAATTGCCATGGTCTGCTGTTATAATTGCTGTCCCTCCTGTATCCCATATAGCTTTGACGACCTTTTCCACACATCTGTCAACGGTTTCGCATGCTTTTACCGCAGCTTTCAGAACACCTGTATGCCCCACCATATCCATATTGGCAAAATTTAAGACAATGAACTGAAAACAGCCTGATTCTATTTTTTCACATGCAGTTTGTGCAATTTTTAAAGCACTCATTTCAGGTTTTTCATCATAGGTTGCCACATCCCTTGGAGACGGAATCAATATGCGTTCCTCTCCCTTGAATATTTTTTCATCACCTCCATTGAAAAAATAGGTAACATGGGCAAATTTTTCGGTTTCCGCTATTCTCAGCTGAGCAATATTGTTTTGGCTCAGGGTCTGGCCCAGGATATTGTCAAGATGCAGAGGCGGGAAAGCAACAGGCAGGTCAAAATTTTCATCATACATGGTCATGCATACAAAACCTGCAAGATCAATTTTTCTGTCTCTTTTGAATTCAGCAAAATCAGTCTGTGTGAATGCTCTTGTGATTTCCCTGGCCCGGTCTGCCCTGAAATTGAAAAATATCACGGCATCCCCATCACCTATAACAGCCTTTTTCTTGTTAATACCGCCTGTTTCAATGAAAACAGGTTCAAAGAATTCATCGGTTGTACCTGCTTCATAGGATTGGTGTACAGCCTTTACAGGACTGTCAGATATTTTGCCTTCTGCATTTGTGAAAAGCCTGTATGCCTTTTCAACCCTGTCCCATCTTGTATCCCTGTCCATTGCCCAGTACCGGCCCACAATACTTGCAATGCGCCCGCATTTTTTCCGGGCACAATATTTTTCAAGCCTGGTTATATAATCGGCTCCGCTTGTGGGAGATGTGTCTCTGCCGTCAAGTATGGGATGGATAAAGACATTTTCAGCTGATTTGTGCTTTGCCATGTCAATGAGTGCAAAAAGATGTGATATATGGCTGTGCACGCCTCCGTCCGAAAGCAGGCCCATCAGGTGAATGCTTTTGCCTTTTGATACAGCCCTGTCCATGATATCGCAAAGAGCCTGAATTCTGAAAAAGGATCTGTCCTCTATGGCCCTGTTTATCCTGACAAAGCTCTGAAAAACATTTCTGCCTGCCCCTATGTTCATGTGTCCCACTTCGGAATTGCCCATTGTACCCTGGGGAAGGCCCACAGCTTCTCCTGAACATAAAAGCCTTGAATTTGGAAAATGATCAGTGAGAAAGTCCAGAAAAGGGGTGTCAGCCTGTGCCACGGCATTGCCGAATGTATTTTCATTAATGCCCCATCCGTCCAGAATCATCAGAATGTTGACCGGTGTGGTTTTACTCATTTGATTTTCCTTTCTGAATCAGGATTTTGTTTCAAAGCAGGAAAGATCCATGCGTGGTGCATCTGCCCAGAAACCTTCCAGGTCATAAAATGCCTTTGTTTCAGAATTAAAAACATGAAAAATAATATCTCCGTAATCAAGCAGTGCCCATTGACCTTCTCTGACCCCTTCAATTCCCATGGATTTGATTTTAAGTTTTTTCAATGCCTTTATTACATGTTCGGCAATGGAACTAACCTGACGGTTTGAATTTACTTCAATTATTACAAGGGTATCTGTGTATGATGTCAGTTGGCTGACATCAATTGCAGTAACTGATTTTGTTTTTCTTTCAAACACAGGAGCAAGAATTTTTTTATGGATTTCCGAAGGAAAGGATATGGACTCTGTCATATATAAAGTTCCTTTGCTTTGATTATTTCTTCGACCTCTGGTGGAACAAGGCCTGTGATGCTTTTATTGTGTTTCAGGTTCTGTCTTATCATTGTGGAGGAAATATCTATCCTGGGTACTTTACAGATCATTATATCCTGCTTTTTTTCATGGGAAAATACAAGCTTTGACTCATCAAACATGTACTCCTTTGATATGTTTTCGTCAATAAAGGATATGATGGGTCTGTAATTTTTCCATTGTCCCCTTAACATGATAATGACCTTAACCTGTTCAAAGATTCTGTTTCCCTGTTTCCATGTTGCAATATCAAGAAAAGCATCTGAACCCATGATGAGATGAAATTCATATTCAGGGTATCTTTTTTTGGATTCGCAGATTGTGTCTATGGTGAAAGAAGGGCCTTTCCGTTTCAATTCAATATCAGAAACCAGAAAACCTTCAAGGCCTGCAACAGCCTTTTCAACCATTGCAAAGCGGTCATGTGCAGGCGCTATTTCAATGCCGGGTTTATGCGGAGGGTATCCGCATGGAATCAGAAAAATCCGGTCAAGAAGATATTTTTGCCTGACATGCCTGATTATGGTGATATGGCCATTGTGAAAAGGGTTGAATGTGCCGCCGAAGATCCCTGCCCTCATCTTTTAGCTCTCTGCAAGTCTGGAGGCCAGAAAGGTCACAAGTTCTTTTATACCTCTGCCGGTTGCAGCAGACAGGATAAAGATTTTTCTGGTGCCGTCTGCTGCATTGCAGAATGCTTCAGCCTTTTCTTCGGCATGGGGAAGGTCGATTTTATTCAGAACTATGATCTGGTCTTTTTCTGCCAGGGTTCTGCTGTATCTGCACAATTCATTGTTGACAAGCTCAAAACATGCAAGGGGCAAGTCAGGGTCAATCTCTGAAGCATCAATCATGTGCACCAGAATGCCGGTTCTTTCAATGTGTTTTAAAAAACTGATTCCAAGGCCTGTGCCTTCATGGGCGCCTTCAATCAATCCTGGAATATCAGCCACGGCAAAAGGCTCGCCAAAATCAGGCTCAACCATGCCAAGAACAGGGGTCAATGTTGTGAAAGGATAATCAGCGATCTTGGGGCGTGCCGCTGATATACTGCTTATGAGAGTTGATTTGCCTGCATTGGGAAGCCCCACAAGTCCCACATCTGCAAGTAATTTCAGCTCCAGTTTCAGATTAAGTTCAATTCCTGGAGTGCCTGGCTGTGAATATCTGGGAGCCCTGTTGGTGGAGGTTGCAAAACGCTTGTTTCCGCGGCCACCCATGCCGCCGCGGGCAATTACATAATCTTTTCCGGCCTGTGTAAGGTCAATTATTATTTCATCGGTGTCAGCGTTGGATACAATGGTTCCCGGCGGCATGGGCAATATGCAGTCCCGGCCGTTTCTGCCGTGCTTCTGCCTTCCCTGGCCGGGTTTTCCATTTTCAGCCCTGTGAAGCTTCTGGCGGCGATAATCATACAGGGTGCGTCTGCCGGGGTCCGCCCTGAGAATAACGTTCCCGCCGTCGCCGCCATCTCCACCGTCAGGTCCGCCCTTTGCAACAAATCTTTCCCTGCGGAAACTTGTGCATCCGCGGCCTCCGTCACCTGACCTGACAGTGATAAATGCTTCATCTACAAATTTCACGCTTCATAAACACTGACTTTTTTCCTGTTGCGGCCCTTTCTTTCATAGGCAACAACACCGTCAATCAGGGAGAAAAGAGTATAATCCTTGCCCATTCCCACATTATTTCCGGGATGGATTTTTGTGCCCACCTGTCTTACAAGAATATTGCCTGCAAGAACGCTTTCTCCGCCGAATTTTTTTACTCCGCGGCGCTGCGCATTGGAGTCGCGGCCGTTTTTTGAACTTCCTGCTGCTTTTTTGTGTGACATCCGATTTCTCCTTAAACTCTAAACCGTAATGGAATCAATTTTAATTTCAGTATAATGCTGACGATGGCCCTTCATTCTTCTGAAGCCTTTTCTGCGTTTATACTTGAACACCAGTGTTTTTTTTGTTCTGCCCTGTTCTATAATGTGCGCTTTGACTGAGGCCGTTTCAACCCTGGGAGTTCCAAGGGTTATGTTTTCCCCGTCTGAATACATGAGGACATCATCAAATTCAATCTGAGAACCTTCGGTGCCATCGAGTTTTTCAACCCTGAGTATCTGGTTTTCCTGAACCTTATACTGTTTTCCTCCGGTTCTGATAACTGCGTACATGTTTAAACTCTCCTTAATTATTTCAATACGTTTCGCAATTTTAAAAAACTCTTAATACTATACTTGTGTTTTGTTTTTGTCAAGATAAACTTGAACAGCCGACAAATTGCGGGAAGGGCAGGGCATGAAAAGTCCGGTATCTGGATCGTAGACACATGGATGGGTTTCAGGCAGGTCAAGACAGCCCCCGTCAGCACAGCCTGCCAAAATACTGAGGACACAGAATCTGAATATTGTGAAGGCATCTGTGTCAGGGCTGTCAATCAGTTTTTTTACAGGGACGCCCTTCCATTTGCTGAATTTTTCCATGTATTGCGCTGTTTCCTGTTTCAGAAGATGACGGAGAATGGATACCCGTGTTTTATGGGTTTTCACATATTGGATCACCGATTCAAGAAAAAACGATATAGCAGATAATTTCAGGGCCCTGCACTGATTGCGGCTGCACAGCTGCACATGGCCTGCAATTTTTTTCAGATATATTTTTTTTGTGGCAGAAGGCAGTGTTTTAAATCCAGTGCTGCCCAGATATTGCCCTTTCAGGCGTTTCATCACGGAAATACTCATTTTTTTACGCCTGAGCCTTGGCTTTTCCTCAAATATTGAAAAATATTCCTTCAGGCTTCTCATGCCGGGCGGTGTCAGGCTGTCATCTGCATTGTCCAGGATAATAGATTCCACCTGAACATCAAGGAGCCGGTCAAGGCAGGTCTTTGTTTCATTTAAATCGTATATTTCAAGGGGTTTGAAATAATCTGCAAGCAGGGCCATGCGCCCTGTTTTTTTTACAGGGAAAAAATCTGTGTTTCGGTTTATTTTTATTTTTTCATGGCCAAAGGGGTGCAATGCACTTGTAAAGGATGGAATAATGATGAATGCGCCGTCAGGTGTGATTTCACTGCCGTAGTCGTCTGTAATGGAGGGCTTTATTGTGGTAAAATCTTCATCAAACCCGGCCGGTATCAAAAGCTCGTCAAGGTCATGCTGCCGGGTGATATGGCAGTCCATGTCCTTTTCAATTTTCATTATGCGGTTTTTGTTTTTTGATGTTATGCTCACTGAAATATCCATGCCTTTTGCCAGCAGTTTTTTTAAAATATGCTCCTTTCCCCTGGGAACTTTAGTCAGTATATGATACCTGAGTCCCAGTTGTTCTGACAGTTCAGCAATATCACATATATTTGCGCTGCCGTCTTCCCAGTCAAGCGGGTCTGATGCGGCATACAGGCATATTCCGTCATTTTTGTTTTCTGCCAGGTTTTCAAGAATTTTGCGGACAGCAGGCCAGGTAAAATGCTTTCTTACAAGGGGAAGAGCCCATTCATTGCATCTTGTGCAGAAATTGCTGCACCCTGTGGTCAGTTGAAGATTGACTGCTGTTTTGTATAAGAGTTTTTCCTGTGCAGGAGAAAGGCCCAGTTTTGCCTGCCACGAAAGAAAATCAGTAAAACCCGGATTCCGTGCTGATTGTCTTGCTGAATCACTTATGATTTTTTTCAGTGATGAGTAAATTTTCCGGATTTCAGGGGCTGTGCTGTTCCTGAACAGGGGTTTGAATCTTCTTATGACTGCCTGAATCTGGTTTAAAAATTTTTTTTCATTTTCAGACAGCCTGGCATGGCTGCGTGCATAATCATGAACACTGGAATAAACAGATCCGGCATCTTTATAACGGCCTTCATAAATTGCTGCAAGAAGCTTGTTTTTTTTGTCTTCTAGAAAATCATGCATTAATGGGAAAAGCCCTTAAACCGGCAGGGGGAATTTCTAAGAAATTCCCCCTGTTGAATCATTTTAATATGCCAGGCTGAAATTTATAAACAGATCAGCCTCTCACTTCTTCTTTAACCCGTGTTGCAATCTTGTAAAGGATTGTCAGGATGAAAAACCCTGTGGCATATACACCAAAGGCTATTACCATCTCAGGGCCTGTGGGGGCGTATTCAGTCACATGGTGAAGAGGAGACGGAACAAATCCGCCGGAAATCATTCCAAGGCCCTTGTCAATCCATGCGCCGAAAAAGATCATTGCACATGAAACAGGTAAAAGGGTTGCATTGCTTCTCAGGGTCGGGATCAGCAGAAAAACAGCTCCCAGTGTCATGAGAATCAGGCTTGTCCACATCCAGGGAACAAGGGCTGTATATCCGTGGTATCCGAAAAGAAGATACTGGATATGCGCCTTATGCGCCGGAATGTTGGAATAATATGATACAAACACTTCGCACAAAAAGAAGAACAGGTTGGCAATGATTGCATAGCAGACAATTTTGGAAAGAGTCTGCATGGCTTCCCAGCCCGGATCAAATTTTGTGAATTTTCTGATCAGATAGCAAAGAATGATCAGAAATGCAGGGCCTGCTGCAAATGCAGATGCCAGGAATCTTGGGGCAAGAATCGCTGTAAGCCAGAATCCTCTTCCCGGAAGACCGCAGTAAAGATAGGCGGTTACTGTATGGATTCCGATGGCAAATGGAATGGAAAGATAAATCAGGGGTTTTGTCCACAAAGGAGGTTCAACCTGATTTCTTTCAGCCTCAAGCACCTTCCATCCAATGACTATGTTCAGAAAAAGGTAGCCGTTCAGAACAATCATATCATAGAACAGCATTGAGTGGGGTGTGGGGTATAAAAGCACGTTCAGCATTCTGATGGGCTGGCCGAGATCCACCACAATGAAAAGAAGACACATGATCAGGCAGGCAACTGCCAGAAATTCACCCAGAATTGTAATTCTGTGAAATCTTTCATAATTGTGCAGGTAATACGGGATCACAACCATGACACCTCCTGCTGCCACACCAACAAGAAATGTAAAGTTTGCAATATAAAAACCCCAGGACACATCACGGCTCATTCCGGTTATCATCAGGCCGTTCATGAACTGATCAATGTAAAAAACTAGTCCTGCTCCCATAACAGCGAGCAGAAAGACTATCCATAACCAATATCTTTTACTTCCTTTAATAGCTATTTCAAGCATATCCGCTCCTTTTACATGATATAGTAAACAGAAGGCTCTGTACCCAGAGACTGTTTACGTCTGATTGTATAATTTTCCTTTAACAGGGCCCGGATTTCAGATTCAGGATTTTCAAGGTCTCCGACAATTATTGCACCTTCTGAAACCTCTGCACAATGGGGTAGTTTCCCCTTTGCAAGGCGTTCCGCACAGAAATCGCATTTTTCAACCACACCTTTGGTGCGGGTGGGATAATCAGGACACACTTTTTTGATAAAGGGCCTTGGATCCCTGAAATTGAAGCTCCTTGACCCGAAGGGGCAGGCAGCCATACAGAACCTGCATCCAATACAGCGATGGAAGTCCATCATGACTATTCCGTCTTCTCTCTTGAATGTCGCCTGTGTCGGGCATGCCTGCACACAGGGAGCATTCTTGCAGTGATTGCAGGTTACAAGGAATGGCAGGTTATGGAATCTTTCTGCAAGGAATTCGTCTTCCTTGTCAGGAAAAGCATTGTGAAAATGCTCTTCCCATATCCATTTGATTTCCTGTTTGTGGTTGACAGGTCTTGTTCCGGGATATTTTTTTTCATCCACTTCAATATTGAAGTCTGGAACATTGTGCGCATAATGGCAGGCTTCTATAACTTTTCTTGCAATTTCGTCCGTCAGTTTGCGGGTGTCTATCACCATGCCCCAGCGGCCGGCATGGAGAGCTTCTTTATTTTCGCTTTTTACCGCATGGGCCTTGCCATGAGACTCGGATGAAGCAAAATTAATTGCCGGAAGAGTTTCTATGCCAACGGTTGCAATGCTAGCTACTTTTTGTAATCGTTTTCTGCTTTTTTCCATCTTTTATTCTCCTTGGGGTCTTTGTTACAATCCCAGCAATATGGGTCAACCGAAACATAGGTATGGCATTTGTCACAGAATTTTGTCTTGTCTTCATGGCAGCCAAGGCAGGAATTTTTTCCGGTTGAAAGGCTCATGCCGAATGTATGGCCGTTTGTGCCAGTGTACTTACGGTCTGATTTTCTGACAACGGAATCTCTCCATTCATCCAGAAGAGCCATGTGATGAGCTCTCATCTCATATTTGTCCAGAACGCATTTTTTTGCTGTTTTTGCCTGGCCCAGAAGTTCCGGTTCAGGAGCGGCCTGTGTCGTTGTGATCATATTGAACCAGAATGGTGAGAGTACGGCCAGGACAAAAATCACAAGCCCTGTGATGATCATATTTTTATTCATCTTCTTCCTCCTCTGCGCCGGGTAGGGGTTCAAACCTCAAGTCTTCTGTCCTTTTCTTTTCACCGGGCAGGATCAGAGCGTTCCCGACCAGCTCATGTATTCCGGCAACTTCCACATCAGGAACCCAGTATTCGCACAGGGTTGAGAGGGCAGCCCTGTCAATGGCGCATATGGTTCCAAGTGTGTTTACACCGAATTTTTCATGGACATATTTAAGTGCATTGGCCCTTGGCAGGGCTCCTGCCATTCTCAGCTCCATGTTCTCACCGGCATTGAGACCGGCTCCTGAACCGCAGCAGAAAGTCTGTTCCCTGATGGTGTTAGGCGGCATTTCATAAAAATTGTCACATACATTCTGAATAACATAACGGGGTTCATCCAGAAGGCCCATACCCCTTGCAGGGTTGCATGAATCATGGAATGTCATGACCCTGTTGGCATTACGGCTCTTGTCAAGCTCAAGTTTTCCGTGCTTGATAAGGTCAGCCGTAAATTCAATTATATGAACCATTTTGGTTGATTTTGCATTTTCAAATTTAGTTCCTGTAATGGGGTTTACAGGCTCTTCAAGAAAATCGGCAGGCCCGTTCATCGTATCCATGTACTGATGAATGACACGCCACATGTGGCCGCATTCTCCACCCAGAATCCATTTGACCCCAAGGCGTTTTGCCTCTGCATACATTTTTGCGTTGAGGCGCTTCATGGTTTCGTGGGAAGTGAAAAATCCGAAGTTCCCGCCTTCAGATGCGTATGTGCTCCAGGTAACATCAAGACCGTATTTTTCCTTGAGGTACTGGAAAAGGATGAGATAGCCCTGGCATGTGTATGTGCCCGGATCGGCAAAAACATCTCCTGAAGGGGTTATGAACAGGATGTCAGCTCCTTTTTTCTGAAACTGGGGAGCACAATTCACCCCGGTTACATCCTCAATATCCTCCACAAAGAAATCCAGCATATCCTTGAATGCATGGGGCTGAATACCAAGGTGGTTACCTGTCCTGAAACAATTGGAAACAGGGGTTGCAATCCAGTCTATATTAAGTCCCAGAAGGTTTAAAAGTTCCCTGCCCATGATGGTGATTTCAGCAGTATCAATCCCATAGGGGCAGAACACAGAGCATCTTCTGCATTCTGTGCACTGAAAGAAATAATACCACCATTCCTTGAGAACAGCCAGTGTCAACGGTCTTGATCCGTTAAGTTTTGCACCTCCAGGGATTTTTTTCAGTATTTTTCCGGCTGTGGTGAAATCATTTCTATATACAGATCTTAACAATTCAGCACGCAAAACAGGCATGTTCTTGGGATCGCCGGTTCCAAGGAAAAAATGGCATTTGTCAGCACATGCCCCGCATCTTACACAGATATCCATGAATACCTTGAAGGTACGGAATTTTTCCAGGCGGTCCCTGATCCCCTGGTGAATTATTTCCTGCCAGTTGTCCGGCAGTTTCCAGTCTTCATCAAGGGGGTTCCATGCACGTGCATTGGGCATATCAAGAGTTTCAAGGCTTTCAGGTTTTGCCGCATAACAATACATGCCCGGCCTGATCTGTACTGAAGCCGTTGTATCCATCCAGTCGGCGGGCTCTGAACCTGACCTTGGGCGATGGTCTATTTTATCCAGTAATTCATCGGGTTTTAATTCGTCAGACATCTATTACTCCTTCTTGTCCACTGGCAATCCAGCTTCAATCATTTTGTCTCTGAAATCATCCTCATACTCTTCATAAGTATGGGTTTTCACATCATAATTCCAGGGGTTCACATGTCTTTTGGCGCGGGTATTGTTTGCCATGTTTCTTGTGGGGCTTAAAAAGATTCCACCCATGTGCATGAGTTTGCTCAAGGGGAAATAGGCAAAAAGTATGCTCACAAGAAAGACATGGGCATAAAAAAGCCCGCCGACTCCCTCCGGAATTGTGGGATGAAATGTGACAAGGCCCATGGTCAGAGTTTTGACTCCGATGATATCCACTTTGGTAAAATACCTCATGGAAATACCGGTTGCTGCAATGGCAATGATCAGAAATAATGGAAAATAATCTGCTGCCTGGGAAATGTATACAACTTTTTTGTCAAAAATTCTCCTTGCAAGCAGGAACAGGGCTGCAAGAAGAAGAACAACGCCGGAAAGCATGATTCCGGGCAGTCCCAGCTGCACTATCCCGTCAATGGATTCCAGAAATTTAAGGCATGACGGCACAGGAGCGGAAAAAAATCTGAAATGTCTGAGTACCACCACCAGAAAAGAATAATGAAAGGCGAGGGCTCCGACCCACAGAAAAATTTCCCATGAATAGGAAAGCTTGTTGGAAGCATTCCTGTGAAAGGCTGCTTTTGTGTTTCTGAACAGAGACCTGAAAAGAAAAATTTCAAGAATCATGCGCATGAACACACCGGCTGAAGTATCAGGATTGTCAATGGTATTCTGTTTTATCCATGGCAGAGATTTCTGCTGTCCGCAGGTTGTCGGAATCCGGAACGGAACAGCAGAAGATGCCCAGCCCATGACCTTGTATGCAAAACCGGCCAGGAAGGCAATAACCGCGACATAGGGAAAAACAATTCCGAAGAACCATTGAAGTCCTGCTCCCTCAACCCCTGTGTATGCCACTAAAAAAAGCAGGAAAACAGTTGCCAGGGGGATCAAGTACTTTTGATTCATATTATAACCACCTCATTGTTTTATGGGAAACAGGCCTTATATCCTGTTGCCCATGTTAAGATTTTACAGAGCCGACAAGTTCTTCCTCTGTCAGCTCAGCTACTAAACCTGCCCTTTCAAAAGCCCTGTGAATACGTCTTTTGCTCTCAGTGGCCTTTAAAAGGAATATTTCTTCTTTACATTTCATGAATCTGTTGAATGCAGCCAGTGCTATTCTGTCAACAAGCATGTCAAATTCATGCACCAGGCTGTCATCAATTATATTTTCTCCTATTTTTTTCAAGGCAAAGACAAAGCTTACAGCCTCGGCCGGAGAAAAGGCCTGTACAGCCCTTATTCTGATAACAGGGTCAAGAGTCCTTTCAAGGGTTTGCCGGTCAAGCTCATCATCAATAATGAGTTTAACCAGATCCTCAATTGTTTCGCGTGTTACCGCACCAACCGGGTTGTCAAACCTGTCTGCATCTTTTGCGAGAATTTTTGCTGTCTGGGCTGGGTAAGTATTTATTGTTGCCTGAAACCATTGTTCGGCAAATTGAGTTCTGTTTTGTTTAACTACTTGTTTTAACTGCATATTTATTTAAATTCCATTTTAGAAAAACACCAATAGTCCCTTTTTGTAATCGATAGAGGATATAAACTTCCTTCAATTTTATGTCAAGGATTAATCAGGTTACGGGTTTCTGTAACAATGCATGAATTGCACTGCACAGGCCATGGGAAGAATTGATATTAATTTTTTAGTTGAACTAATCACAGGTTTGCTTTAAGTAATGGGGAAACTATCGGATGTTCTGCACTGATACCGTTGAACAGGCATAAAAAATATTTAATAAGGATGATTATGAGAAAAATTGTTGCATTGGTAACCATGTTATTGATCTGCGGAGTATTGCATACCGGCGCAATGGCCGGTGAACCTTCAGGCTATGGCATTTCCTTCGGTTATGGCCAGGCAGACCCTGATATAGATATATACCGTCTGGGACTTAAAAAGGATTTTGATGGCCAATGGCTTAAAACAGGCCTTGGATATTTTTCAGGTTTTTATGAACTGTCCTTTAATCGTTGGGAGCATAAAAGCAAGGACATTAACGGCGCTGCCTTTTCACCGGTTTTTGCATATTATTTCGGTGACAGGGCAAATTTTATCAAACCCTATATAGAAGGCGGCATCGGTGTGACTTACATTGATGGATATCATATTGCAGACCGTAATTTATCCACAAATTTTCAGTTTGAGGACAGGATAGGCGCTGGCATGAGAATCGGATTTTTTGATCTTAATTTCAGCTATATGCACTATTCCAATGCTTCAATAAAGGAACCCAACCACGGTATTGATATTCTGATTTTTACAACTTCGGTTCAGTTCTGAATTTATACCCTGGGGTGTTTTGAAGAGAAAAATGGCGGAGAAAGAGAGATTCGAACTCTCGATGGAAGTTTCCCCCCATACTCGCTTAGCAGGCGAGCGCCTTCAGCCACTCGGCCATTTCTCCGTTTGATATGCTAAATGGCGGAGGAGGTAGGATTCGAACCCACGAAGCTTTGACACTTAACGGTTTTCAAGACCGCCGCCTTCAGCCGCTCGGCCACTCCTCCGAAATTGACCC
>CAYUOB010000057.1:0-19690 GCA_964446145.1 uncultured Desulfobacula sp. | reverse complement strand
TTCATTGCCCTGGGTTTTTTCCTGGGGAGTCTTTGCCTTGAGCACTTTCCATTGAGAACGTACGGTCAGGGTTTTTAAAAGTTCTGTCTGTTTGATTTTTTCAAGAAAGATTTTCAGATTGGAGTTAAGCCAGTCCCATTCTGCATCTGTCAGGACGGCAAGTTTTGCATCTTTTTGGGAAAAATCATCAATTCTCCCCCTGACAAAGACTTGCCCGCCCACCATTCCAACAAGGGGCCTGTATCCCAGAACCTGCTCGTTTTCACTGGCATTGTATCCGCAGATAACGGCAATCCCGCCAGCCATGAACTCCCCGAAATAATCCCCTGCAGTGCCAAGCACCCATAGTTCAGGAGGATCAAATCTTGGGTTCCTTTTTGTCATGGTCATGCCGCGGGCACCTATTGAGCCGCCTATATAGACTTTTCCCTGTGCAGCACCGTTCATTGCTCCGTTTGAGGCATTTCCGTGAACTATTATTTCACTGCCTGCATTAAGCCAGCCTATATCATCGGATGCAGGGCCCATGACTTCAATGAGAGTGTTGGAGGTTCCAAGGGAGCCTGTTCTCTGTCCTGACTGTCCTGTGATTCTTATATGGACATTGTCATTTCCGGCATCCCACAGCCTTCCGCCTATGCCGTGCTGACCAAATCCCTGAATTTCAATATTTCTGCGGCCGTTTCTGATATGACGGTGAATCATTTCCTCCAGAACCCTGGAAGGGATTCTTTTGCCGTCCTTGTAGCCGGATAATTTAATGAAAGCATGTTTTGCCATTTTTCACCTCCTAAACCACATATTTTATACTGAGGCGCTGAGCAGCCGCATAATCGTCAATTCCAAGCGCATCTGACATTCCAATGGGAAGGGAAGTGGACCTTCCCAGAGGGGCAACAATTTTTTTAAGTTCCGTGTCAAAGGAGACAAACATGTCAACAAGCCTCTGGGCCACAGCTTCAGGATCAAGACGCCTGTAAAGCCGCGGATCCTGTGATGTGATTCCCTTTGGGCATATTCCGATATTGCATACATTGCATCTGTCTTCTTCTGTGCCGATACATCCGGCAGCAGCCTGCATGACATATTTGCCGACCTGAACACCGCTTGCGCCGAGCATGATCAGTGCTGCCGCATTTGCTGCAAGATTGCCGTTCTTTCCGATTCCGCCTCCTGCAAATATGGGAACCTCATTCTGTTTTCCGAGCTTTACAAGGTTCAGGTAGTTGTCCCTTATGCAGGATGCAATGGGGTGGCCCATGTGATCCATGGATACTGTATAGGCAGCCCCTGTTCCCCCGTCTTCTCCGTCAATGGCAAGGGCTGAAGCATAATCGTTGCGCGTAAGGTTGTTCAAAACTGCAAGTGAAGTTGATGAAGCAGATATCTTGGGGTAAACCGGTACCCTGAATCCCCATGCCATGGACATGGACAGAATCATTTTGGCCACAGATTCTTCAATGGAATACTGGGTCTGATGGGTCGGAGGGCTGGGCAGGCTTATTCCCTGCGGAACACCCCTTATGGCTGCAATTAGCCTGTTGACTTTATGCCACATCAAAAGCCCTCCATCTCCTGGTTTTGCCCCCTGCCCGTATTTGATTTCAATGGCGCAGGGATCTTCTTTCATGTGCGGAATGGCATGAATAATCTCATCCCATCCAAAATATCCTGAAGCAATTTGAAGAATCACATATTTTAAAAACCTTGACCGCAGCAGGCGGGGAGGGCAGCCTCCTTCTCCGGTTGAGATGCGCACTGGCATGCCAAGCTCTTCATTGAGATATGCCACGCCCATCTGAAGTCCTTCCCACATTGTTGGTGAAAGTGCTCCAAATGACATTCCACCTATGATCAGGGGATAGATTTCCCTGACAGGGGGAATCCAGCCTTTTTCCCTGAGGCGCTTCATGTTTTCCCTGGGAGAAAGCACGCGTCCCAGAAGAGTCCGCATTTCAAATTCATGTCTGCCTGCATCAAGGGCAGGGTCTGTGAGCATGGAAATTCTTGTGAATTTTATTCTGTCCAGGACGGAAAAGGATTCATTGCGCCTTCCTCCCCTCCTTCTTGGAATTCCGTGCTGGTTTATATGGAATTTAAGTCTGTCAAGGCCGGGGTTTTTTACGGGCGCAATGGCGTCGTTGGGGCATACAAGCGTACACATGGCACACCCGATGCAGGCGTTTGCCACATCGGTTTTCTGACGGATTCCATAAAAGGTTTCATACCGGTTTGAATGGGTTGTGTTGTTTTGAACCGAAGTTTTTATTATTCTTTTCTGAAATACACCCAGCTCGATTGCCTTGACCGGACACACAGCAGTACACTGACCGCAAAGGGTACACAGGTCTCTATTGTATCTGATTTTCCAGGGCAGATCGTTAAGGCTTAAAGAGGAAGGTTCAAGGGTTCTGTTTGACGACATATTTTCACCTCCTGACGGTCAGGGCTTACAATTGCTGTATCAATGTGCATTGGTTGAATATCCTTTGATTTGTCCCGGTCCGGTATCACCGCATCAAGTCCGCATAATTCAGATGAGAATCCAAACAGGCCGGGTTTTCCTCCCACAACTCCGGGACGCAGTTTTTTTCTGTCCTGAACCATGAAGACAGAATGGTCAGGCAGGGTGCCTATAACGCAGTTTGGCCCGTCAATTATCAAAGGCCGGCAGCTTCTTTTAAGGTGTGATAAAAACTGTGCATCAGGATGGTTTTTTATGACTTCATCCTGGAGCGGAGTGATGACATGCTTGTAGGCATCAAGACCAAGGCCCATGCCGGCCATTGAATAATGAAGGATATGGGCAAAGACCTCAGAGTCTGACTGATATCCTATGTAGCCGGGATAACCCCTTGACAGAAGAAAATCCTTTATCGGTACAAAAGCTGTGTTTTCGCCGTTTGTCATGGTACAATACCCTTTTATGAAAAAGGGGTGGCAGGCATAAAGGTCAATGCCGTAATTTGTGTTCTGTCTGCCCTGGGCCATTATAATTCGTGCATTGAGCTCTTTTCTGTCCAGGCCCAGATAGGTGGCAAGCTGCATGGGATCGCCGATTTCCTTGATCATTATTGTGTCCGGCCAGAAGGAAAATACAATCATGTCTTTTTTTTCTTCGCCCATCTCGCGGATCTTAAGGCGTATCATCATCAGGCGTTCGCTCAATTCATCGGAATCCAGGGTATCCCAGCCTTCTGGAAGCTCATATGCCCTGATAAGATATAATGCCCTTTTGGGAATCCCTTCAACCGGTTTTTTGGGGGGTTTCAGGGAAATTTTGTATTTGGTGAGAAAGCCCTGATCCATCATGAAAAGGTCCAGTCTGCGGATACCTTCTTCTGTAAAGATTCCGGAAAGGATCGGGGCATCCTTCATTTCTTCAAAAGGGCCGCCCAGATCCTGGAGCAGAAGGCCCACGCCTGATCCGTCATGGCCTTCCTTCATTACATCAAGGGCTTTTATTGCCAGCATGGGAGACACAGGGTCTTTGCTGGTAAGTGCAAACAGACGGCACATGATAACTTCTCCTTATTATATTTAAAAATTGCAGTGGTCTGCTTATTTCGGGGAAAAAGGCATTTAAACCTGATTCCAAAAATTTCAGTCTAAAGAAGAAGATTATCTCTGTCAATAATTTTATATTTTTGTAATTATTTGCATAAAAGTAATATTTTTTGTCACAATATGGGAATACATTGCATTGCCTGAAAAAATTGTCGAGTATTGTTTCCTGTTTTTCCGGGATTCTGCAGGTTCAGTTTTTATGGTCAATAAAGCATTGAAATATGCAGTCTCAGGCTGGCCAGGCCTGAATTTATACTTGTAATTCCGTATTTGTACACTCCGAACCTGTCTGCATCCAGCCCGTCATTTGAAACTTTAAACCGTGATCTGTTTTTAAATCTGGAAAAATGGAAAACAGCTCCTTCTGCCTGTCTTCCAAAGGCATCCCGTACTGACAAACGGCCTTTATGCCACAGGGCCAGGGGTTTCCGATGGTTGATTCTTCCTGTCATGGTGGGCTGCAATGGATGGGCACGGCAGCAGACAGGACCATGTTTCATTGCAATTGATATCAGAAGGTCTGATTCATCGAGGTGGGTAAAGCATATGCTATGTGCAATCCTGTCTTTTACGGAGTTCCCTGACATGGGCATAAATTTTGATTTTGAATCGGTGAATGATTTTGTGCTGTAGAATGATTCCGCTTTTGAGGATTCAAAAAAGGCCTTGATTTTTTTGTCTGTGCAGATATCGTCCAGCACTGATTTTCTATACAGGGTAAATGGCCCGCATGGACGATTGTCATGGGCACTTATCATGGAAAAGGATTTTGGGTTTAAAGGAAGAAAATTACATATTTTTCCATAAATCACATCAAGATCTGTGTAACCGACAAGGTCATATTGATCCAGGTTTTCTTCCCCTCTGCGCAGGCCGAACAGGAGCAGTCTGCAATCACATGCAATTCTGGTATTTTTTGCCGGAATATGAATATCAAACCTGGCAGCAGCATCCCGGCATAATTGTTCAAAAGTATATGGGATAATGGTTACAGCTTTGTTATATTGATACTTTGATTTTGTCTGGTCGGTGTATACAAAAAAATGGCAGGTTTCATGATTGGGTTCGCATGTTTTTGCCCAGTATTTGAAATAATCGGGCAAAGGCCCGAAATACAGAACAAGAAAGGCTGATGAGCAGCAGACTTTTTCTGAACAGCAGAATGAATTCATTTTGGGGAACCTTTAACCTGTCATTTGGGTTATACGGGTATTTCTTGCCTTAATCCATTCAATGGAGTTTATGGGGCCGTGGGGAACAAGGCTTTTATATAATTTTCTCAAACCCTCGTTAATCTTGAACCCATTGTTTTTTTTAATAATCATCAGCATCAGTCTTGAAAGTTTTGCATGCAATGAAAACTTTGTTTTCCATTGCTGTTTTGTGGCCGGGCTGCCCGGTGTGAACTGGCCCCATCCTATGGATCCGCACAGGCCGCAGTCTCCATAATGTGGAGAAAGCACAATTTTTTCAATAAAGGCTCTTACAGGCCCTTCAAACCCGTGCAATACATCATGCAGACAGACAATCGCTCCGGACGACAGGTGCCTTTCAAACAGCATGATATCTGATATGGCGCCCTTATATGTATGATCACCGTCAATCCATAGAATTTTCAGCGGCTTTGTCCAGGTTCGGGCAAGCTCATCTGATTTCATTCTGAAAAAATTAATCCGGTCATATACATTATGTTTTTTTATGTTGGAATAGAAAATATCAGGCAGGTCATCTCCCTTTGCATCATCCGGGTCTGTTGAACATGGCAGGGAAAGCGGATCGCATGCATGTATCTTCTGCTGACAGAAAGATTGTGCAGCTTTGGCAAGAATGATTGTGGATTTTCCCTTGAAACTTCCTATTTCAAGGATCTCTCCTTGGGCTTCAACAAGGGGCAGTGTTGCAAGGAACCCGGCTTCTCTTTTTCTCAAATGCCCTGACAGGGATTCAGACAAAGCAACAAGTTTATTGATAATTTCTTCATGGCTGTTATTATTCATGTTTCTGCCTTTTCCTCATGATTCAAAACACCTGTTACGACTCTATATCAGATTCATGTTTTAAAATACAGTCCCGGCATTGATTCATGGATCATTAAAATTTTCTTGAAATCTTTTTTTTCAGGTGCCATAACCACCTCCGTACCGGACAGTGTCCGCAGAACTTTAATAATAAGGAAAGGCTTGATGTATCGGATTGAGGAACTTGAAAAGGCCTGCAGAAATTTTTTCAGGCAATATGGCACTCAAAAGCTTCTGGGCAAGCAGTTTTTTGAAGACATAAAACCAAATGGAAGAAAGGAAGACCTTTTTGATCTTCTTGTGAATAGGTGCGGTTTTGAAAATAATTTTGGGCAGTTTTTCAAGGCCATATTTTCCGCAGTGTCAAACAATGGAAACAGACAGGAGAGCATTGAAATAAACACCATTACCATCCCGCCCCTGTTTTTTTATCATATTCTTGAAACGGTTTTTCCCGGAACAGGGCTTTATTGCATAAAAACCGCAGATCAGCTTGACAGGGCAGCGCGTATTTCCAGTGAAAATAAAGAGAATATCCAGAAGGTTATTGATATGTTTCCGGTCAGGCTTTCAGATCATGTCATCCGTCAGAGCCTTGTATCAAAGGGAGTGGCAGATCAATACCTTCCGTTTGAAGAAGAGCTTGATCCGGCAGGTGATGAAATTACATTTGACGGCCACCTGAAAAAAGGAGTTCTGGAGCAGATGTACAGCAACCGGGTAATTTTCTTGCTGGATATGCATTGCCCTGTATATTGCCGGTTCTGTTTCAGAAAACATAAAAGTGCAAGAAAACAGAAAACTCCTGATACTGACGATGTAAAAGCTGCTGTGAATCATGTAAGGTCTCATCCGAAGATAAGGGAAATTCTGATCACAGGCGGCGAGCCTCTTGTGAACAGGCCCAATCTTGATGCGGCTGTGGACGGGCTGGTGACAATTGACCATGTCAGGGCCATAAGAATTGCCACCCGTTCGGTTTCATATTACCCTGACCTGTTTTTAAAAAACAGGAACGAATATATTGATTATCTTGTTGAAAAAAATGCTTTGTGCCTTGAAAACGGCAAATACATTGAAATCGGAATTCATTTTGTTCACCCTGATGAGGTTTCGGTTCAGAGTATTGATATCATATCACAGCTTGTGAAAAATGGGGTTCAGGTATATGTTCAGACACCTTTTCTGAAGGGGCTGAACACAGAAGGCAGAGACCTTGGCAGGCTGTTTGAATTACTGCGCCAGGCAGGCGCCCAGATTTATTATATTTTTACACCGTGCAGCCCTATTCACGGAACAAAAAAATACTGGGCTTCAATTGCTGATTCATTCAGGGCTTTAAAATATCTCAGGGAAAATTTTTCAGACAGGGCCATTCCCAAACTGTGTACCGCAACTCCCATTGGAAAAATTGAATGGAATACAAGCGGCTGGGCAGTGGAAAAAGATGAACAGGATAAAAAACTTGTCTGGATAAGAACCCCATATACAAATGAATATTTTGAACAATTCATGGGCAGCACAGAACAGCTGCCTTTGTCCAGGATAAACGCCGGAGGCACTCTTGATGCAGGATTCAGGATTGATATGGGCGATGATACCCTGTTCAGGGGGAAAACAGCCCATGCCGGCCATGGTGATACAGAAACAGGCCTGCCGCCTGAGAATGCAGATATTGTCAGAAATTATCTTCTTGGTGAATCAGAGCTTAAACCTTCAATTGAACCGACTTTATCCGCCCTGGTTTCCAGGGTTCATAAAACCAGGGTGGAAATGAAACCTGATGCTGACAAAAGTGCCATTGCCTATGTCAGGAACAATCCGGATATTACAGATGTTGTGATCATTCAGGATGATATTTCAGATTCTTCACTGGAAAAAACCGGAAGGATAATGGACAGCCTTAAGGATCTGCCCCATGTTATCTGCGCCAGAATATGCTGCCGTGTTTTTAATTGTCATCCTGAAAAATTTACCTTTGAACTTGCACAAAGGATATCTGAATGGTGTGATTTTTCTGCTGGCGATCCTTTCAGAATCGAGGTGGAAACCTGGTTTATCCTGCCCGAGGAGATTACACATGCCCATGCCAGGGCAGCGCAGCTGTTGATAGGCCGGGGCATCAATGTATATGCCAATGTACCACTTATTGCAGGCGTTAATGACAGGCCTGAGCTGATTGAAAATCTTGCCCATGCATTAAGGGAGGCAAGGGTGGAGTTTCACCATTTTTATGTTGCAGGCCTTGCCATACAGGACAGGTTCAATGGCAGCGCCCTGCCTGATGCTGATCTTGTTGTTGAAATCGCATCAAGGGTGCGCAGAAACTGCTCAGGCAGACAGATACCTTTGTACATTGTGCAGACAGGATCAGGGGAAACTGATTTCGGGTTCTGAGTGTCTGCGGCATTCATTATTCATTGTCGTGGAATTTTAAATATTTTTTCCAGGACAAGTTCGCCCGGACAGAATTTTGTGAATGCCGACTGAAGCAGGTTCAGGCCTATGAGAGCCGTGAACCAGAACCAGTATGGAGAATAAAAATATCCAAGCCCCAGAGATATTAAAATAAATGCTCCTGCAATTGCCCTGATATAGTCTTCCATTCTCATGATCATGCCTATACCCTGTAATCTTTATAGTTGATATTGTATTTTGCCGCTTTATATGAAAATTTCCTGACCGTGGTTCCGATCAGTTTGGCAGCTTTTTTTATGTTTCCTCTGGTATTTTTAAGTGCATCCATCAGTATTTCCTTTTCAAGGCGTGCAACTGCATCTTCAAGCGACCTGGGAAGAGTTCTGGATTCTGTGCCTGTCTGAAGAGTCGGGGGGAGGTGATAACTGTGAACAGCTCCTTCATTGCACAGGATCACGGCTCTTTCAATGCAATTTTCAAGTTCCCGTACATTCCCCGGCCAGTGATATTCCATCATCATGTCAATGGCAGGAGTGGTAATTCGTTTTATATCCTTTCCATGTTCCTTCCCATATTTTTCAAGAAAATGGTCGGCAAGAAGAATAATGTCTGTTTTGCGCATTCTCAGGCTTGGCATGTAAATGGGGAACACATTGAGCCTGAAATAAAGGTCATCTCTGCACCTGCCCTGCTGACCCATTTCTTCAAGGTTGGAATTTGTGGCTGCAATTATTCTGACATCGGTTTTAATGGGTTTGTATCCTCCCACCCTTTCAAATTCCTTTTCCTGAAGGACACGCAGCAGTTTGACCTGGGCTGCAAGGGACATGTTTCCTATTTCATCCAGAAAAATGGTTCCGCCGTCCGCCATTTCAAATTTTCCTTTTTTCAGGTGAGATGCACCTGTAAAAGCTCCTTTTTCATGGCCGAACAATTCGCTTTCTATCAGATTTTCAGGTATGGCGGCGCAATTGATTTTGATGAAGGGTTTTTTGTTTCTGGGGCTGTTATAGTGAACCGAATTTGCAATAAGTTCCTTTCCTGTGCCGCTTTCTCCTCTTATTAAAACCGTTGCAGAGGAAGATGACACCTGGGAAACCATTTGCAGAACCTCCCTCATTTTATTGGAATTGCCTATTATATTGGAAAAACTGTATCTGGTTTCAAGCTCTGATTTTAACCTTAAATTTTCTGACTTCAGCCTTTCTTTCTCAACCCTTATGGATTCCATATGGATAACATGGTGGGCAATCATTGCAGCAACCACTGAAAGCAGTTTTTCGCCTTTCTGCAATGATTTTTTGCCCTCAAAGGGGCGGTCTGCGCTGATTGCTCCTATGATTCTGCTGTCCTTTTTGATGGGAACGCAGATAAAGGAATAATCCCTGCCTTCCTGCACTCCCCTTGAATTAGTCTTGTCCAGAAACAGGGGTTCTTCACTGATTCTCTGGACAACAGCCGGTTCTCCGGTCTGAATTACCCTTCCTATTATTCCTTCTCCTGGAAGATATGTGATTTTGCGGGTTGTTTCCTCGGAAATACCATGTGCCATTTCAATACGTATTTCACCGGTTTCAGAATTGATAAGAAAAATAATTCCCCTGACAAGATTAAGGGAATCAGACAAGACACTTAAAACCCTGAACAGAGATTTTTTCATGTCCATATGCTGGTTCAGGGTTTCGCTGATCTCATACAGGAGTGATACTTCTTCAAAGGATTTCATTAAGGTTGTTCCAAATTCTTATTTGTTTTTATGTTTCCGGCTGTTATAATAATTTTTTTAATTTTAAGATCACAATATTATTGCATAAAATCAGATTTTACAACAGTGGATAATAATCATCACCAATTACAGACATTTGTTTTCTTCATCGGGCAGGAATCTGGTGAGAAGAATTGCTTGAAAAAAATTATGATTAGTGAAATAATATTGAATTTGACTTTTTAACAACAGATTTTAACCGGGTTTGAAACTGGCAGACTACGGAGCTAACAACAGGATGAAAACCAGAGACCCTTCCATAACCATTGAGGTTTTATTTAAAATATCTGAGGCTGTGACAAATACACGGAATCTTGACGAACTCTATCAGACAATCCATGAAAGCCTTGGCAGAATACTGAATGTTGAAAATTTTTATATTGCGATCTATAACAGGGAAAAAGATTCAGTTTCCTTTCCCTTTCATGTGGACGTGAAACATGTAGTTCCCAGGGAAATTTTTAATTTTACTGAAATTCCCTCTTCCACTGGAATGGTCATCAAAAATAAAAAACCCATGATTTTTTACCGCAAGGATATTGTAAGACTCAGCCCCGGTCTCGGCTCAGGCTCTGCCAGGCCGGTCAGCAAAGTCTGGCTTGGTGTTCCCCTGATAATCAGAGACAGGGTAAAAGGGGCCATTGTGGTGCAAAGCTATGAATCTGAAAATGCATATGAAAAGGCAGACCTTGATCTTTTAAATTCTGTTTCCCAGCATATTGCCCTTGCCATTGAAAGAAAGGAAGCTGATGAAAAACTGAATAACCAGAAAAATATTCTGGAGAAAATTCTGGAATCTTCCCCTGCAGGCATTGCTCTTGTGCAGAACCGGGTCTTTAAATGGGTTAACAGTGAAATGGTGCGCATGTTCGGATATGAATCAAAAAATGATTTTGAAAATAAAAGCACAAGAATGATCTATCCTGACACTAAAGAGTATGAACTGACAGGCGAACATATTTACAGAAGTTTCACAGCATGCGGAGTGGCTGATTATGAGATTGATCTTATTAAAAAGGACAAAAGTCTTTTCCCTGCCCATATCCGCCTGAATTCGGTAAACCCTGCGGATCCAATGGCATGGACCATTGCAATTGTCACTGATAATTCAACCAGAAAGGCTGCTGAAAAAGAGAGGCTTGAAAAGGAAAGGCTGCAGGGGGTGCTTGAAATGGCAGGTGCTGTCTGCCATGAGATAAACCAGCCATTGCAGGCCATTCTTGGATATTCGGAATTATTGCAAATGGATTCCGGCAGGGACAGGTTCAAGGCAAAGAATATTAATTCCATCAAATCCCAGGCCACAAGGCTTGGCAGGATCACAAAAAAACTTGCCAGCATAACCTGTTACCGCACAGTGGATTATCCGGGGAATACACGAATAGTGGATATATGGGGAGCCAGCAGTGACAGGGACAATTAATTCATGGCTGTATCGTTCTGGCCCTGTTCTTTTTTCTTTGCAAGTACATCAAGGTGACGCTCCACAAAAGCCCTCAGATCCCTGTCCGGATCAAGCCGGTCCGAATAATAATTCAGAACCCACCACAGATTGTTGAGCTTTTCACCGTCATCCTGCCACCATGAAACAGATTCCTTTATGGCTTCAGGAGAGTTGAATTCGGAATTGATTTTGACATAGAAATCATGGCACATTGTCCGGGTGACAGGCTTAAGGCTCAGTACCCTGACAGTGTTTCTGTTTATCATTCCTGCCTCCTTAATATATTGCCCGGAAAAACAAAATTTATTTTTAAAACACGTACATTAATATAAAATGATTGTAAAGTATAATTCATCCTGTTTCGTCAATTTTAAGTTGCAAACACCTGTGCGGATAATATAAATAGAACGGGTAACCGGTGATGTCATGGCTGTTTACCCGGAATTTAGAGGTAATGTATTGAAATCAGAAATAATATTTGTGGTTGGAGGATGCAGAAGCGGAAAAAGTTCATTTGCTCTGGATCAGGCCGGACAGATTAAGGGCAGTGAAAAATATTTTATTGCCACTTCCGTACCAATGGATCCTGAAATGGAAAAAAGGGTTGAAACCCATCAGCAGCAGAGGGGAAGAGACTGGCATACAATTGAGGAACCTGTGTTGATATATGAATCCATAGATCAGTGCTCAAACAATGCAGATGTGATCCTTGTGGATTGCCTTACCTTATGGGTGTCCAATCTGTTGATGCATTCCTGTGACCAGGATCATATACTCAGAAATATTGACATGCTGGTGAAAAGCCTTGATCAATGCCCCTGCCCTGTTTTTCTTGTCTCGAACGAGGTGGGAGCGGGCATAGTGCCGGAAAATCAGCTTGCCCGCTGCTTCAGGGATTATGCAGGGCTTGTAAATCAACGGGTTGCAAAAGCGGCTGACAGGGTTGTAACGACAATTGCGGGAATACCTGTTCAGATTAAACCGGAAGTCAGGCCGGCATGAAGAAAATATTTACTGATTTCAGATCTGCTCTTATGTTCATCACCATTATACCTGCCGGTAAAAATGTGGCATATTCTCCTGTGGGCATGATAAAATTTTTTCCGGTTGTGGGCCTTGTGGTTGGAGGGGTTCTATGGGCCTTTGATGTCTGCGTGTCTGCTTTATGGACTCCTGCATGCGCCTCTGTCCTTGATGTGGTTTTTCTTGCAATTGTAACAGGGGCTTTTCACCTTGACGGGCTTGGAGATACTGCTGACGGAATATTCAGCCATCGCTCCAGGCAAAGGGCGCTTGAAATCATGAAAGACAGCAGGACAGGGATGATGGGCCTTGTGGCGGTTGTCTGTATTCTGGCACTTAAAACCGCAGGGCTTTATTGCATGAAAACAGGTAATTCTCCTGTCATGACAGGGCTTTTTTTCTGTATAATACCTGCCTATTCCAGGGGCTCAATGATTTTCGGCATAAAATATCTTGATTATGGCAGGCAAAACACCGGAACCGGCCTTGATCTTTTTAAGAAAAAGCTTGGCATAAGGGATTTTGCATTCATGCTTTTTCCCTTTGTGCTTTCCATGTTCACAGGTTACCGGGCTGTTGTTCTGAATGCTGTATTTTTTTTAACTCTTGTGTTTATAATCAGATTCTATGGAAAAACTCTCAATTGTGTGACAGGAGACATGCTCGGAGCCATGAATGAAGTGATGGAAGCTGTCCTGCTGCTTGCGGCAGGAGCTCATGTTTTTTAAGGAAAATTGATATATGATTACAGGTCATGGAGGCAATGTAAGGCAGCTTGCAAATCTTCTCGGCTGCCCGGTTGAGGAGATCATCGACATGAGCAGCAACCTGAATCCACTCGGCCCTCCTGCAATGATGGAAAAAATCATGGCCAAGAGCCTGAAAAAGATACGCTCCCTTCCTGAACCGGATGCATTGTCCATGCGCAAGGGGTTTGCATCCTATCATGGTATAGATGTGCGGAATGTTGCAGCAGGCAATGGGACAACATGGTTTATTCATACAATCCCCCTGGCACTTGGATCTAAAAAAGTGCTCATTGCAGGCCCGAGCTATTCAGATTATCAGGATGCATGTGCAGTGCATGATATTCCGTACAGGTACTGTTTTGCCGTTTCCGGGGACAGGTTTGTGCCTGATATTGACAGGATTTCAGATATGGCCAAGAAAGCTGACACGGTTTTTATCTGCAACCCCAACAATCCCACAGGATCACTTCTTGTGCGCAGTCAGCTTGTTTATCTTCTGGAGCGCCACAGGGATACCGTTTTTATCATTGATGAATCATATCTTCCCTTTGTGGATAATGCTGATGATGTTTCATTGGTATCTTTTACGGGGTATGAGAATCTTGCCGTGCTTTCCTCGATGTCAAAAATTTTTACAATCCCGGGGCTGCGCACCGGATTTTTAAGCGGAGCTGAATGTATTCTGGAAAAAATAAATGCATTTTCCCAGCCCTGGAGTGTCAATGCCCTGGCACAGGCTGCCATAGAATATATTTTTGAATTCCCTGAAAATATAGAGCCTTTTTATAAAAAAACACGGGAATATATTAAAAGGGAAAAACAAAAATTCTGTACAGCCCTTGCCAATGTCAGTTCCATTGCGCTCACAGATTCATGCACCTGTTTCATTCTGGCAGAGCTGACAGGGCATGTAAGGGCGGACAGATTGTGCGCAGAGCTTGGCAGATCAAAAATACTGATCCGGAATTGTTCCAATTTTGCAGGGCTTTCAGACTCATATGTCCGGTTTTCCCTCAAAGACAGGCGGACCAATGAGTTTTTATCAGCAAAAATAAAAGAAAGCATGGAAAATGACTGAAATCGCCTGGTATGTTGTTGCTTTGGCTTTTCTGCTTGATTTTATCTTTGCAGATCCTAAATTTCTTCCCCATCCTGTGGTTTTCATGGGCAGGGCAATTTCATTTTTTGAACCCCGTTTCAGGCGGGTATTCAGTAACCCTGTAATTTCAGGAGGGCTGTTTGCGGTTTTTCTTATCTTTTCAACCTGGCTTGCGGGTTTTATACTGGTAAAATTATCCCTTTTTGTTCATCCTTGTGCGGGCGATTTTGTTCAGATCATATTGATATTTTTCTGCTTTTCATCCAAAAGCCTTGAAAATGCAGCCATGCCTGTATTTGATGCCCTTGTGCATAATGATATTGAAAAAGCCCGCAGATATCTTTCCATGATAGTGGGCAGGCAGACCCGGAACCTTGATGAAAAAGCGGTTACAAGGGCCTGTGTGGAAACAGTGGCTGAAAATTTTGTGGACGGTTTTTTGTCTCCTTTGTTTTTTGCGCTTGTGGGAGGTGCTCCCCTTGCCCTTTGCTACAAGATGATTAATACACTGGATTCAATGGTCGGGTATAAAAATGAAAAATATATTTTGTTTGGGAAAATAGCTGCCAGAATTGACGATGCAGCCAATTTTATTCCTGCAAGGTTGTCTGTTCTTATAATCTCATTTGCAGGCCTGTTTTTTCCTTTGAACAGGAAGATCAGCATACTGAAAACAGGGTTTTCACAGGGGCTGCGTCATAAAAGCCCCAATGCAGGTTTTCCTGAAGCCTGTTTTGCTGCCGCCCTTGAAATCAAACTTGGCGGCCCCAGTATATATCATGGAATAATGGTTGAAAAACCGTTCATAGGAGAAAATTTTAAAGACCCTGACCCGGACAAGATCAGGCAGGCCTGTAATCTAATGATGTTTTCATCATTTGTTGCTGCAATGATTTCATGCTTTATTCTTTTTGTTTTTTAGGGTAATCTTGTATTGTTTTTTATTCCCGGAGGGAAAAGGCCAATGAAACCGGATTACGAGGAGCTTGAAAAAAAATAGAAGTGCTGGAGGAGCAGCTGAGGCAGCGCCAGCGCATGGATTCCCTGGGGACTCTTGCACAGGGAGTAGCCCATGATTTCAATAATATTCTGTCCGGAATAATGGCCTATCTCAATATTCTGAGCCTGACCGGCGACAATTTTTCTGCCGCCCAGAAAACATATGTGCAGAACATTATCAATGCAGTGAAAAGAGGGGCTGCCATAATCAGGCAGTTTCAGAAGCTTTCACGCAATAGTATTCCTTTAAAGAAAAATATTGATATGCATGCCGTGGCAGAAGAAGTTTTTAATCTGCTTGAAAAAACAAGTGACAAAATAATAGAAAAAAAGCTGGATTTTGACCGGCACAGGTTCTTTATCTGTGCTGATGCCAATGAGATTCATCAGGTTCTGATGAATCTTGCCACAAATGCAGTTCAGGCAATACGGGAAAAGGGCATAGAAAAGGGTGATTATATCCGTATGAGCGCGGAGCCTGATCCTGTTACAGGGTCCATATTCAATCATCACGGATCAGCTGAATTTTATCATTTTATCTTTGAGGATACCGGCACAGGCATGGCAGACAATGTGCGGGAAAAAATTTTTAATCCGCTTTTTACCACAAAAACAGATGACACAAACAGGGGGCAGGGCCTTGGCCTTGCCATGGTTCATGATATAGTGACAAAACGTCATGGCGGCCATATTGAAGTCAGTTCAGTTCCGGGCCGGGGCAGTGCCTTTCATCTTTTCCTTCCAAAGGCGGAAGATGATAGTATCTTGACCGAATCAGGGTATAATATTCAGGGAGGAAGTGAAATCATTCTTGTTGTGGATGATGAGACAGCAGTGCGCGAATCCATTAAAACAGCATTGGAAGATTTTGGATATGAGGTAATACTTGCCTGTGACGGAGAAGAAGGCCTTGATATTTTCAGAACACATCATAAATTGATAGATGCGGTAATTCTTGACATAATTATGCCAAAGATGTCAGGAAGGCAGCTTTTGCAGGAAATGCTTAAAATAGACCCTGAAGTCAAAGTGATTATTTCTTCTGGCCACAGAGAGGAACACCTGGAAGACATGATTATCAAAGCAGCCAAAAATTATCTCACCAAACCTTTTGAGATTGATGAACTTGAACATACATTACGTCAGGTACTGGATCTATGACCATGGCAAGGCCTTTCAGGCTTGGTACCACCTCCTTTATCTGCCCTGATCATATTATTCCCAATATCCTTGAACTGGGGCCGTATTTTGATGAAATCGAACTTTTGATATTTGAAAGCCGTCCTGAAAATGTGCTGCCCTCAAACCATGATGTAAAACAATTAATATCGTTGTCAAGGCGGTTTAACCTCAGGTACAATATTCATCTGCCTGTTGATGCAGGCCTTGTGTGTGAATCTGTGGTTCAAAGACAAAGAAATGTCGATACCATTTTTAAGGTCATTGAACTTTTTGCACCTTTAAATCCTTCAACCCATACGCTTCACCTTGAAATGCCTGAACAAACACAGGTAAAAAAGCATGGGTTTCTGGAAAAATGGCAGGAAAATGTATGTGCCGGACTTGAAATTCTGGTTCCACGTCTTTCAGACCCCGGAATAATTACCATTGAAACCCTTGATTATCCCTTTGAGCTTGTAAGCTCCATTGTCAGAGAATTCGCTCTTAAGGTCTGTCTTGATGCAGGCCACTGCATAAAATACGGATTCAGCCTTCCTGGAATTTTTACAGAACACAAAAATCAGATACCAATAATACATCTCCATGGGGTGGACTTCACCGTTGATCCGGTAAGAGACCACACAGGCCTTGGCAGGCTTTCTGAACGTCATATGGCCCAGGTGAAGTCTGTTCTTGAAGATTTTACCGGCATTGTGAGCCTTGAGGTTTTCAGTCTTGAGAATCTGAATAATTGTATTGATTTTCTGTCAGGCATTTTTAAGGATATTCCGCGTCTGAAAATTCAGTGCCGGTAATTGGCGTTTACATTATACTCAGCTTGAATAAACACTCAGGCTCTGGTATCCTTAAATGTGGAAAATATCCTTGGCTTACAGTTGAATTCAGTGAAACTGTAAGCTTTTGTTTAGATGAATATTAAAAGGGTGCAAAATGGCTTTTATTGAAAAACGCAGGCCTACCCGCATGTTGAGTGTCGGCAATGTTAAGGTGGGTTCGGATTACCCTGTATCGGTTCAGTCAATGACCAACACCATGACCCAGGATGTGGCTGCCACAGTTGCACAGATAAATGCCCTTGAAAAGGCAGGATGTGAAATAATACGGGTGGCGGTTCCGGATATGGATGCTGCTGTTGCAATAAAAGAGATCAGAAAGCAGATAAACATACCCCTGATAGCTGATATCCATTTTGATTACAGGCTTGCCATTGCATCGGCAGAGGCTGGTGCTGACGGCTTAAGGATAAATCCAGGTAATATCGGGGATATGAACAAGGTTGAGGCTGTAGCCCGATGCGCTTCTGATCACGGTATCCCCATAAGAATCGGAGTGAATGCAGGCTCTCTTGAGAAAAAAATCGAACATGAATTCGGCCCCGGTGCCAGGGGCATGGTTCAAAGTGCCCTTGATAATATAAATATACTTGAAGGCCTGGGTTTTTACGATATCAAAGTGTCTTTGAAAGCCTCGGATGTTGAGAGGACTGTTACAGCCTACAGGCTTCTGGCAGATGAAACAGACGTTCCTTTTCATGTAGGTGTCACTGAGGCTGGAGGGCTTTATGCCGGCATAACAAAATCAGCCATAGGCATTGGCATGCTGCTGGCCGGCGGCCTTGGAGATACCATGAGGGTTTCCCTGACCCGTGATCCGGTTGAAGAGGTCAGAACAGCATATGAAATATTAAGAGCGCTTGGAATCAGAAACAGGGGGCCTGAACTTATATCATGCCCCACATGCGGACGGTGCAGGATCAATCTGTTTGAGATTGCGGAGCAGGTAGAAAAAGCTTTACTTGACAGCTCTTTTGAGATTAAAGTTGCCATTATGGGCTGTGTGGTCAATGGCCCTGGCGAGGCAAGGGAGGCTGACATAGGCATTGCAGGGGGAGATGGAAAGGGAATTCTGTTCAAACGGGGAAAGGTGATAAGGAAAATAGATCAGGATCAGCTTGTTGATCAGTTGTTGCAGGAAATTGACAAAATGACAAAGACTTTGGAGGAAAATTAATGGCAAAAAAGGTAAAAACAGCTATCACGCCAACACGCGCTCAGGATTATCCTGGCTGGTATCAGGAGGTGATCAAGGCATCTGATATGGCTGAAAATTCATCTGTAAGAGGATGTATGGTGATAAAACCCTGGGGATATGCGCTTTGGGAAAATATCATGCATCAGATGGATGCCCTGTTCAAGGAAACCGGTGTAAAAAATGCCTATTTTCCCCTGTTTATTCCATTGAGTTATCTTGAAAAGGAAGCCGAGCATGTGGAAGGTTTTGCCAAGGAATGTGCTGTTGTAACCCATCATAAGCTTGAAAAGGATGATAAAGGCGGATTGAAACCGGCGGGCAGGCTTACTGAGCCCCTTATTGTCAGGCCTACTTCTGAAACCATTATAGGAGAATCCATGTCAAAATGGATAAACAGCTACAGGGATCTTCCCCTTGTGCTGAACCAGTGGGCCAATGTTGTGAGATGGGAGATGCGCACCAGGATGTTTCTGCGCACAAGTGAATTTTTATGGCAGGAAGGCCATACTGCCCATGCCACTGCCGAGGAAGCAAAACAGCGTACCATGCTCATGCTTGATATATATACGAAATTTGTGGAGGATCATCTTGCCATGCCGGTGATCAGGGGAAGAAAAACTGCTTCTGAAAGATTTCCAGGTGCAGATGACACCACATGCATTGAGGCCATGATGCAGGACAAAAGGGCTCTTCAGGCAGGTACCTCACATTTTCTCGGCCAGAATTTTGCAAAGGGCTCTGATATAACATTTCAGACTGAAGAAGGCAGGCAGGCATATGCCTGGACAACGTCATGGGGGACATCCACAAGGATGATAGGAGGAATGATAATGGTTCATTCCGATGATGACGGCCTTGTGCTGCCCCCAAGAGTGGCACCTGCCCATGTTGTCATTCTTCCTGTTCTGAAAAAGGGAGAAGATAACCGCAGTACCATGGACAGTGCAATGAACCTCAAGGCAGCCCTGGAGGAAAAACAATACCACGGCAGCCGCGTAAAGGTTGAAATTGACGACAGGGATATAGGCGGAGCCAGAGGCTGGGAATGGGTTAAAAAAGGTGTCCCTGTCAGGGTTGAGCTTGGCCCCAGAGATATTGCTGCCAATACTGTATTCATGGCACGAAGGGATGAGCCTTCCTCAGTTAGGCAGACAATGGACAGGGAAGAATTCACAGGCCGCATTGCAGAGATTCTTGACAGTATCCAGGATGCATTGTTCAATCGTGCGGTAACTTATAGAAAAGAAAATACATTTCAGATTGATGACCGCGATGAATTTTATGAGCTTTATAAAAAAGCCGGCGGATATGATAATGGAGCTTTTGTTATGGCTCACTGGTGCGGATCTGATGCGTGTGAAGCAAGGATAAAAAAGGATCTTTCCGTTACCATAC
>CAYUOB010000056.1:0-19958 GCA_964446145.1 uncultured Desulfobacula sp. | reverse complement strand
TGCTTGCCGGATTCAGGCATGAAAAGCCGCACAAACCGGCCAGCCCATAAAAAGCTGATGACAATTTTGTGTAAAATATAAATATTTTATTAAACATTGACAGATCAGACAATTTTTATTACCGTTTTTTATTCTTATTATAAATAATACAGATATTTTTCAAAACCATCAGCAAACGGAGAATATCCCATGAGCGAACTTTTAAGAACCGTTTTTTTTGAAAAGCACCGCGAACTCAAAGCCACACTTGTGGAATTCGGGGGCTGGGAAATGCCTATCCAATACCCTGAAGGCATTATTAATGAACACATGGCAACACGCACAAAAGCAGGTATCTTCGATGTTTCGCACATGGGAAGGCTTTATTTCACCGGCAGAAATGCGCCTGATTTTTTACAGCATGCGCTTACCAACAATGCCATGGCCCTTGATACAGGGGAAAGCCAGTACACCCTGATCCAGAATGAAAACGGCGGAGCAGTTGACGATGCCTACCTGTATCGGTTTAAAAAAGACGAATACCTGCTTGTTGTAAATGCATCCAACAGGGAAAAGGATGTGAATCATTTTAAAAGTCTGCTTAAATCCTTTGAACATGTTGAAATGACAGATAAAACCTTTGATCTGGCCATGATTTCATTGCAGGGGCCTTCTTCAAGATCCATAATGGAGCAGATAGTCACATCCGGCAGTCTTCCCGATCCTGCCCGCAACTGTCTCAGTATTGCGCAGATAAACGGAATTGAAACACTCATTGCCAGAACAGGATACACAGGAGAACCTCTTGGATTTGAACTATTTGTCAATAACGAACATGGTATTGCCATATGGGATATTCTAATGGAAAAAGGAGCCATGCCAATCGGGCTCGGTGCAAGGGATACATTAAGGCTTGAAGCATCCTTGCCATTATATGGGCATGAGTTAGGCATGGATCATGATGGAAATGAAATTCCTGTTTTTGCATCAAAACTATCTAAATTTGCCGTAAGTTTTTCGCCACTTAAAAAGGATTTCATGGGCAGAGATGCTCTTTTACGACAATACAACACCCTTACCAGAATCATGAATGAAGATTTCAGCGACATACAGGATCTGCCCAAAATGATCATGCCTGTTGCCGTTACAGGTAAGGGAATTGCAAGGGCGGGACACAAAATTTTTTCACAAAACCGTCATGTTGGATACATCACGTCCGGTACCATGATCCCATATATGGAGCCTGACGGAAGCGGACTCAATGCAAGGTTCAAAAAAAATATCAGAAAAAGAGCCATTGCCCTGGCTCTAATTGACAGCAGCATCACAGAAGGGGAAGAGCTTGAAATTGAGATACGCAAAAAACGCTGCAAAGCCGTGGTTGTACCCTACCACATGAGTGCGGAGGCTCCACCCTTTGTACGCTCAATTCCCCACGACCGGATAAATTTTCCAGTACCCGGAAAAACAGAAGAACCAAGACATACAACGGCCGGATGGCTTATATCAAAGGCCATTGCCAACCATAAATGGAGAACAGAACAATGCATCAATCTGATTCCTTCTGAAATGAGCCAGTCATACCTGACAAGGCTTCTTTCCATAAGCGATCCTGTCAACCGGTATGCTGAGCATAAACAGATAAAAGCATTTTCAGGTGAAGATGTGTTTTATTATCAGGGGACACAATTCATCAACAAGGTTGAAACATTGTTGAATGAAGAGCTTAAAACATTTTTTGGATGCGCCAATATTGAATCAAGGCCAATTTCCGGACAAATGGCAAACACTGCGGTTTTCAGCGGCATTGTGGATTTTTTGAACAGAACAGACAGGAAAAGCGAACAGAGAAGATTAAGAAAGGTTATGAATAATCACATCATAAGAGGTGGGCATTTAAGCGCCCAGCCCATGGGTGCGCTGCGCGATTTCGTGGCCCGCGATCCTGTAACAGAAAAACCTGCGTGTATCAATTTTCCCGTGGAAAAAAATAATCCATATAAAATTGACATCAAAGCATGTGAAGACCTGATCAAGGAACATCAGCCCGAGCTTGTCATTCTCGGCAAAAGCATGATACTGCACAAAGAACCTGTTGCAAGGATCCGACACCTTATTGATGAATTTGCCCCGGGATGCATTGTAATGTATGACATGGCGCATGTATTGGGACTTTACGGACCGCATTTTCAGGAACCTCTAAAAGAAGGCGCACATATTGTTACAGGCTCAACCCATAAAACCTATTTTGGCACACAGCGCGGGGTCATAGCTTCCGACTTCAGCCGGGACGACCTTGAATATGAACTCTGGGAGGCTTTTCAGAGGCGTACATTTCCCGGAAGTGTCAGCAACCATCACCTTGGCACAATGACAGGGCTTTTGTTTGCAGCCCTTGAAATGAATCATTTCAAAGATGAATACCAAAAAGCCGTACTCTCCAATGCAAAGGCTTTTGCCTCTGCTCTGAAGGAAAACGGCCTGAACGTGGCCGGAGATCCTGACCTGGGCTTTACAGAAACCCACCAGGTAATAGTGAATGTGGGATATGGAAAAGGCCCTGAAACCGCACAGAAACTTGAAGCAAACAATATAATTGTCAATTACCAGGCTGCACCGGATGAAGAAGGTTTCACAGCTTCAGGAGCGCTGCGCATGGGAGTTGCTGAAATGACACGGTTCGGCATGAAAAACAGTGATTTCAGAATCCTTGCAGGCCTTATGGCCGATCTCATTAACAGGGGAATGGATATAGGAGATGAGATTATAAAACTGAGAAGAAATTTTCTAGAAATGCGGTTCTGCTTCAGCCCTGATGACATGAATGTTTCCATATCATCGATGATCAATGCCCTGGCCTGATATATCCTGTCTGTACAGCGTCAGATGATTTTCAGGCTGCATGATGCACAAGATAACTTCGGTATGCCTGCACAGGAATGTGGCCAGACCAGTGATCCGTCATCATGGCTGTAATAATACAGACCGCAAAAAATATTAATAATATCAGAGCTGTCTTCCTCTGATTCAATGAAATTTTTCCGGGGAATACTGAAAAGACAATGGCATTCTTTTCAGGACATGATTCAATACACCTGAGACAGGAAGTGCATTCAAAAGACTTTACAAGTTTTTTATTCATGATGGAAATTCTGCCGGGGCAGATTCTTTCACACCTGCCGCATCCTATACAAAGATCATGATTCCTTTGTATTCTGCACAGGCTGAACATTCCCAGAACTCCGAGCAGGGCTCCATACGGGCACAGATACCTGCACCAGAAACGGGGAATCACAACGGACAACACCACAAGAACCATAATCACACAAAAAACCTGTACGGAAATATCTGTAAAAAAATTCAGCATTTTCACATCTGCAAAAACATTATATGTACTCATAATAAACCTGTTCAGATCTGAAGCCCGCATTTTGACAAAAACAGCCCATATAAAAAAACCAGCCAGAAGGTATTTGGTTCCCCTCATCGGGATATCCAGCCATCGCGGCAAATCAAATGTCCGGGGAAATACATATGAATGCAGATTTTCCAGACAGTCTGATAAAAGCCCGAACGGACAGATCCAGCTGCAAAACACCTTTTTCATCATAAGCGCAGTAAAACATATCATGGTAAAAATAATCAGACCTGCCGGATGTACCTGGCTCACAGTCCGGGTGCATAAAAAATATTTAAAGCTCACAAGAGCACTTATGGGAAGAAAAGCTTCCACACCAGCAGGCCTTGTGGTGGTAACAGGCCCGCCTGAACCAGCCTGGCAGACAAACAGATAAAACCTTATTCCAATAAATATACAGGTGAAAAGAAAAACAAGCTGCACTGCGCGCCTTGCCTGGATCAGGCCTGATCTGTATGATTCTGATAAACCGGTCATAAATAATCCTTTGAATATCAATATCCATAAATACAGGTTTCATTAAAGGATAATTTATTCTTTTGCAAGTATAATCTGCAGATTCTGCCAACCACCAGAAAAGAACTTGAGAAAATCAGGATAAATTTATAAAATCAAAGTTCATCCATTAATCTTTATTTTTGATCAGGAGGCCTGATGGCAGACAAGTTTGTCCACACTGTATTGATTGTTGATGATGAAGCACAGATAGGAAAAGCTCTTGGGCGTCTGATGAGAAGTATTGGAGCAAAATACGTCTATGCTGAATCCGGCCAGGCTGCGATTGATGCCATCAAGGCAAAAGCCAGGCCTTTTTCGCTTATCCTGTCAGACCAGCGCATGCCTGGGATGGAAGGTTCTGAATTTCTGGAACAGGCAAAAAAGCTTTCGCCTGACACAATACGTTTCCTGATCACCGGATATGCAGATGTAAATGCTGTCACAGATGCCGTCAACAAAGGTTCCATTCACAGGTACATCACAAAGCCGTGGGACAACAGAATGCTGACTGAAATAATAAAGGCGGGCCTTGAGCAATATGAGCTAATAATGGAGAACAACCGTCTTTTTGCCCTTGCCAAGGAACAAAATGCAAAACTTTATAAAATTAATACAGGCCTTAAAAAAAGTGCTGAGCTCCATAAAAGGGCAATTCTGCAAAAGGACAAGAAAATCGCCGAATTAACCGAACAGCTTGAAAAGGGATTCAAACCCCGGGATTATATAAGCGAGATAGAAACCCTTTTAAAGGAAAATCATATGCTTGATTCGGTAAAGCTTCAATCATTGTATGCTGCTGTTGTGGCGGAATTATATGAACAATTCCAGGATATTGCAGCCAGAAACGGATTTGAGATGCCAGAAAATATCCAGGGGGAATTAGATGCCGGATAACAACGAATACGACATACTCGTGGTTGACGATGATGAGCCCATTGTCAAAAACATGAGGCGTGTTCTGCGCAGAAAAGGGTTCACCAGAGTAATATCAGCCCTTAATGCCGAGCAGGGTATCAAACTGCTTGAAACTGCCAGCCCCCCATTCTTTCTGATCATGTCCGACCAGCGCATGCCTGGAATGAATGGCAGCCAGTTTCTGGAAAAAAGCATCATGCTCAGCCCTGAATCCAGGCGCATGCTGATGACAGGCTACTCGGATTTTGATGCCATAATTGATGCCGTAAACAAGGGAGAAATTCATCAATACATTACAAAACCATGGAATAACGATGACCTTGTTCTCAGAATCATGGGCGAGCTTGAAAAATACAAAAGTTTTCAGGAACGCAGGCGTCTTTACAGGATTACCAACCGCCAGAATGCCAGGCTGTTTGACCTGGCAGGGGTAAGAAAAAAAGAAATTGACAGATTCATTGAAACCCTGAAGCAGAAAAAACAGGAAATTGACCGGCTTAAGGCAGAAATCAGGGAAGCAAAAAACAAAGCCGCCCTAAAAGAAAATTTTGCAGGTCTAGATGAACTTCTTTCCAGGACAATCACAATGAATGCTGCAAATCTTTCAAATGCATTCAGGATAACCGGCAGGGAACTGATTTCAATGATGCAGGCCATTGCTGCACGAAATATGCTGGAATTCTCACCCGGCAATATTCAGGTCAACCCTGCCATCATCAACACCCTTGATGATGAAACCTTTGACCTGATCGACAGGATAATAGAAAATGTAATTATTGCATCTGAAGACCGTCTTTTCAGTATCTGTTCAGATCCTGACACTGATACCGCATCAGACAATTACACAAAAATTCCTGAATTTGACGAACTTGCAGTAAATGACGGATTCATTACCGAGCATGAACGCAGGCTGGCACGGGCTGCCCTTGAAGAGCTGCGCCAGTCTTCCGAAGCCCTGACCATTGACAGGGTACTGCTTGAAAAAGGGTTTCTGAAACGGCGGGATGTAAGCCGCATTTTTGCCAAACTTGCCATGCTTCAAACAAGAGTATCAGACAGAGAATTTGCAAGAATGCTGCTGAACAGGGAACTTGTTTCAAAAAAAGATATTGACCGGGCCTTTCTCAAACAAATAAACACGTTCGAGAGCAGCGGCATAACCCTCCTGCTCGGAGATATCCTGGTAAAATTCAAAGCCATTCCCCCTGAAATCAGGGATGAAATAATGGCTGCCCAGGACAGGGGAAAGGCCCTGAAACCGCCCTGTACTGACCAGAAGGCTGAAAAACAGGAAGACCAGGGTGATCATCAGACAGACAGCGGGTTTATTGAACTTGAAATTGCAAAGGACAGGCTCAGCGCATGGATATGGATACCCTCGTCAATGCTGGGTAAAGATGATATTGAGCCAATAAAAAATATTATCAGAACAAAATCAATAAAATACGGTATTGTTGATGATAATGTCATCAAGGCATTTATTAAAAATTGTAAGACCTCCAATGAAAAACTCGTCATTGCAAGGGGTATTGCCCCAAGGCACGGGAAGCCCTCAAAAATCATCTATCATTTCAATACCGGCCCTGATACTGCCGGAATCATAAATGAAGACGGGTCAATTGATTTCAGATCAAGGGGAGATGCTCCATTTGTGCATAAAGGCCAGGTTCTGGCTGAAAAAACACCAATGGAAGATCCAAGGCCTGGCATGGATATTTTCGGAGAAACCATTCCGGTGGAGGAAATAGATGAAATACAGCTTCAGGGCAAAGAAGGAGTTGTATTATCGGAGGACGGCACCAGACTCATAGCTGACAGGGACGGCCAGCCCAGTATTGATGCAAACGGAGCAGTATCTGTTTTTGAATCATTAACCATAAAAGGAGATGTCAATTTTAAAACTGGTAATATCAAATTCAGGGGAAATGTCCTGGTAACAGGAACGGTAAGGGAAGGCTTTATTGTGGAATGCGAGGACCTTACTGCAAATGAAATCAATGGAGCTGTAATAAGAACAAGTGGAAATCTTCAAATATCCAACGGCATAGTAAATGCCGACATCCAGACACAGGGCAATGTCCAGGCAAAATTTCTGAACAGGGTAAAATTGTACGGATTTAAAGATGTCATGATCACAAGGGAAATCATGGAATCAACCATCATTATAAGCGGAGCACTCAATAATGAGACAGGAAGAGTTACAGCATCCACCATCTGTGCCGGAAAAGGAATGACCCTCAAACAGGTCGGCACAGGAAAATCAGAATATTCAGTCCTGAAGGCAGGCAGTGATGACCATATACAATGGCTTGAAACAACATATGATGCAAAAATTGAAGACTGCACAAAAAGCATTGATATAATAAATGAACAAAAAAACAAATATGATAATATATTCAATTCGCTGCACATTGATATTGCAGGCCGGACTCTTGCCCAGGAAAAAATACTCAAAAGAATAGATTATCTTAAATCCAGAAAAAAACTTAAAGTGTCAAAAGAGGAAATAAAGGAGCTGGAAGCATCTGTACGCAAGGCAGATGAAAAAATCAGAGCTGTTTTTGCTCAACAGGACAATATACTTGAAAAATCAAAGGGATGTGAAGAGAAAATCAATGCATTGAACAATGAAATAAGGCAGATTCAGACCCGGAAAAAGAATATCATGGAAAGCCTCAGGCAAAATAAAGGATCTGCTGAAATAAAAATCCTGAAAAAACTTTATCCAGGAACAAAAATAAAAGGCACCCAGGCTTCAATGATTATCAAGCAGGAATTCGGGCCTTCGAGGTTCAAGGAAATTGACACACAAGACCCTGAAATACCAAAGCTCATAATTCATCAACCCCTGAAACCATAAAGAGGATATCCCATAGAAACCCAGACAAAAAAACATAAAATCCTTGTAGTTGAATCCACTGTCGCATTGAGAAACAGGATCAAGATGCTGCTGTCCTCAAATGGATACAGGGTCAGGGCAGCAAGCACCTCATCCGATGCCATGGATTTGATTGAACAGTGCAAGGATCATCCGTTCTCCATCATTGTTGCAGGATATATGATGCCTGAAATCAAAGGAGACAGAATCCTTGCCGCTGCAAAAACCGCGATACCGGACACAAGACGGGTTCTGATTTCAGATTCATCAGACCTTCAGGCTCTGGCAGATGCCATCAATCTGGCAGGAATTCATTCCTGCCTGATTCTTCCCTTCAAGGACAGTGAATTTCTCGCCAGAATCAATGGATGCTGCAAAGATTACGAAAATATACTTAGACAAAAGAACCTGAAAAGAACCACAAAACGGCAGAACCAGCAACTTTTCCGGCTTGCAGATGTCTTCAAGAAAAAAAACGATCTCTATGCTGAAAGGCTTGAAAAAAGGGACAAAACAATCCGCATTCTTGAATCAAGAATAATTTCTGCGGGCGGCTCAATCCATGAAGATTCATCTGCCATACTTAAAAGAATTTTAAAAAAAAATAATCTTATTCCGGCAAAGGACAACCTGCCTGAATTTTTCAACAGGATAACAGGCCAGATGAAACTGATATTTGAAAAGGCTGCCTTTACCAGCAGAATCAGGCTTGACCCCGTTCCCATTGAAAAGGGCCGTGTTAATCCGGGTTCAGAACCCGTTGCAGATGATTTTACCGAAAAGATTCTGATGCTTGCCCTGCGTGCACTTGAAAATACAGGAAACCGGACTGCCATCAATACTGAAATTGCACGGCAACCTGAAAATTTCATTGAACCTGATGAATATTTCGAACTTGACCTTTCACAGGACAACACAGAAGCCATGATAAAAATGAAACCAGGTGCTCCTGCCGGGCTCACCATTGTTCATGTAAGGCAATTTCTTGAAAGCCACGGAATCATCAATGGCATAAAACCTGATCACGAAATAGAATCATGGCTTTATAAGGCAGGCACAGAAAAAAATCCGTTTATAATAGCCCGGGGCATACCGCCAAAATACCCAAAAGATGCTGAAGTCAGGTATCATTTTCCAACTGATTTTCTGCATGCAGGCAAAATAGATGAAGACGGCAGTATTGATTTTCAGGACAGGGGAGAAATTCCCTATGTTGACGAAGGAGCCTTTCTGGCTGCAAAGGTTTTCCCTGAACCCGGCTCGCACGGAACAGATGTATTTGGAAATGAAATTATTGTCCCGGAACCTGTGGACAAAACCTTTGCACCGGGCCCGGGCGCCAGAATATCCGAAGACGGGGCCAGAATTTATGCTGCAGTATCAGGTCAGCCCCATCTTGATGCCCTGGGCAATATCAGCGTATGTCCTGAATTCAAAATAAATGGTGATCTTGGCTTTGAAACAGGTAATGTCAATTTTGAAGGGAACGTAATTGTAAACGGTACAGTAAAACAAGGATTTAAAGTCAAATGCTCTTCATTGACGGCAAAGGAGATCAATGGGGCTCAAATCGACATTTCAGGGGATCTGAATGTTTCCTTGGGTATTGTGGACACAGACCTTGTAAATGTAAAAGGATGTATACAGGCTAAATTTATCCATAATTCAAAAATAAATGCATTCGGTGACCTTATCATACAGCGGGAAATAATTGATTCCAGAATTTACTTAAGTGGAGCATGCATCAATGAAAACGGGATTATTCTCAATTCAGTGATATCTGCAAAAATGGGCATAAAAGCAGGAGCCATCGGCAATGAATCTGCAACCCCTTCCAGGCTGACAATGGGAGTGGATGAGCATCTCAACCGCATAATAGCAGATTTTGACTCCCGGCTTGAACTGCACATGAAAACAATAAAGGAGCTTTCCGGTGAGATACAGGAACTGGAAAAGGAAGATTCAGAGCTTCATGCCTTTATTTCAGAGCAGGCCTATATCCAGGACAGGACTCAAATTGAAATCAGGGATATTGAAAAAAAACTGGCTGCTCTTAAAGCGTCAGGCAATATGGCAGCCTTTCAGAAATTATCCGCAAATATAGATACAATGCGCAAAAAAGCTGCTGAGGCTGAAAAACAGATAGATAAAGGATTTGAACGTCAGGATGAAATTGCAGCAGGCATTGCACAGAAAAAAAAGCGTATCAGGGAACTTGAATCCATGACCGCTGAACTTGGTGATACAAAGAACAGGCTGGTTGAATTTTCAGCAAAAAAAACCGCCCTGCCTGAAATCAAAGTCAGTAAACATATACAGGCAGGAACCAGAATTGTCAGCCCGAACTGTTCCATGATTCTCAATCAGAGTTCAGGCAGATGCTGTATCAGGGAATTTGCCAGACAGGATAAAGCCGCAGGGTCCATGGTGATGCATGAGATCAGGATAGGAGAATATCCGCCCTAATGAAAAATATATTATCTTTGCTGATTTCATCATCAGCTGCCTGTTTTGTTTCATCATATGAGCCACATTGAAATAATAAGTATTGCAGTCGGCCTTGCCATGGATGCCAGCGCTGTAAGCCTTGCTGCTGCTGCGGCAGGTTTTGCCCGGACTCCGCGTGCTGTTTTCAGGCTCGCCTTTCATTTCGGGCTGTTCCAGTTTCTCATGCCGGTGGCAGGATGGTATGCAGGAACAGGATTCATCGCCAGGTTCAACTCCGTAAGTCACTGGATTGCATTTTTACTTCTAGGTTTTACAGGCATCAGAATGATAGCTGAAGGTTTTGACAAAAAACCGGAAATACAAAAGAAAGACCCTTCAAGGGGAATAACCATGGTGATGCTGAGCATTGCCACAAGTATTGATGCCCTTGCTGTGGGACTCAGCCTCGCGGTTCTGAAAATCAATATATGGTATCCCGGCATTATGATAGGCCTGATTACAGGAGCAATGTCCGTTGGCGCCATAATGGCAGGCAGACACCTGAAAAAATTATCAGGGCAGCACATGGAAATAACAGGAGGTATTATTCTGGTTGTCATGGGATTTAAAATTCTTGTTGCCGGTTTAATGTAAACTTCACAGGTAATAAATGAACAGCCAAACCATCCTAAAAATCCAGGCTGCCCAATTTCATGGAAAGCTCCTTTAATCCGAAGGGCTTCTGGATAAAACCGTTACACCCTTGTTCCAGTATCTGAGATGTCTGCTCATTAACACTGTATCCACTGGAAAGAAGAGCCTTGATATCAGGGTTGATCTGCTTTAACTTCCCATAAAGTTTTGCTCCTCCCATATCAGGCATTATCATATCCAGGATAACAAGATCAAAGGATTGCCAGCCTGCCTGATAAAGCTCAATGGCCTGTCCGCCGCTGCCTGCTGTTGTGACCTGATAATTAAGTTTTCTGAGCATTCTGCTGCCTACATCAAGAATCATCTCCTCATCGTCCACCAGAAGTATATGACCCCTGCCGTCTGAAATTTTCTTCTGGGCCTGTTCAGGTTTTTTGTTCACTTTTTCTCCTGTGGCAGGCAGATAAATATTAAATACACTGCCCTTGCCGAGTTCAGAATAAACATTGATAAATCCTCCATGATTTTTAATAATGCCATATGCCGATGCCAGGCCGAGCCCTGTTCCGTTCTCCTTTTTTTGGTTGTGAAAAAAGGATCAAAAATCCGCTGTCGGGTGGCCCTGTCCATACCAGTTCCATTATCTGCCACTGAAATTTTAACATAATTTCCCGGGTTTGTGGCAAAAACCTTTACATAGGTTTCGTCCACATTCTCATTGGATGTTGAGACACAGAGTTTTCCTGATTCAGGCATGGCCTGCCACGCATTAACAAATAAATTCATCAATACCTGTTTGATCTGGTTTGGGTCAGCCTTGACAGGCCATAAATTATCTGCATATTTTTCAGTAATGATAATATCCTTTCTTACCTGCCCGAACATCTTAACCTGATCCGCAGCAATTTGATTAATATCAACCGGTTTTGCCTCAAATTTTCCTTCCCTGCCATAGCCCAGAAGCTGCTTTGTCATGTCTGAAGCATCATCAACACAAGCTTCGATTCCTTCAAGCAATTCCCTTGTCATGGCTGGAAGGTCTGTTTCAGACAGCAGAATGGATACCCTGCCCTTGATTCCCATTAAAAGGTTATTGAAATTATGTGCTATGCCGCTGGCAAGAGTTCCCACAGCTTCCATTTTCTGAGCCTGCATCAACTGAGCTTCAAGGGCCTTTTTCTCTGTAATATCCCTTAATGTGCCATTTATCCTCAAAACAGCACCATTGTCATCCCTGATAAGTCTGAGGCTGCACAAAAGATCCCTTGGCCTGCCTGAGACCTGCCTGATTGTCAGCTGATAATCCTTAAGCTCCTCCTTTGCCATAAGCTGGGACAGCATTGTTTTTCTGTCTTCAGGGTTATAATAAAAATCAAACCCAGCTTTTCCAATAAGCTCTTCAGCACTTTCATACCCCATAATGGCTGCTGCCGCCGGGTTGGCAGATATAATTCTTCCGTTTGCATCTGAAACAATGACCCCATCAGGTGTGGATTCAAACAGGGTACGGTACTGGGTCTCACTTTCAATCAACTGCCTTGATTTCTGATTGATCTGCCTTGTAATTTTTTTTATCTGCCCTTTTAATATAATGACAAAAACCACGAAAAGAGCCAGCAGAATAAGGCAGATCTCCAGAGGCACCTTTATCCAGTCAGGAAAAGCTGCAACTGGTTTTTCCGAAACACAGCCCAGCAGTTCAGCCCAGAATCCTGAAGCATCGGCATTTTTATCAATTGAGAGCTCAGCAGGGCTGTCACACAAAAAAGCTTCTGTGTGCACATGATCTTCACTCAATGCCGGGGACAGGTCAATGCACCAGACAGTCAGCACAGCAAAGATACAGATTATCATATGTTTGCCAGCAAAAATCATCCTGCATACCTAATCAGGTTTTACCGGGCAGGCGGATTATAAAGGTGGTTCCCTTTCCCTGAACGCTTTCAACATCAATTGTGCCTTTATGATCCTTTATTATATTATAGGCTATATTCATGCCAAGCCCGGTTCCCTTTCCAACCTCCTTGGTGGTAAAAAACGGGTCAAATATCCTTGGAATATCCTGTTCTGCAATTCCGCAGCCAGTATCTGAAATCGATACCACAACATCATTTGCATCTTTTTTTGTGTGAATTTCAATTATCCCCTTTCCTTCAATGGCCTGTGCAGCATTCACAAGAATATTCATGAATACCTGATTCAGTTTCTGGGGATAACCCTCCACCATTGGAATATCGCCATAATCTTTTTTTATATCAGCTTTATATTTGATTTCATTGTAAACAACGTTCAATGTGGATTCCAGGCCTTTGTTGATATCCACCAGGACCTGCCTGTCATTGCCGGGATGGGCAAAATTCTTAAGATCCCCCACTATTCTGCCCACCCTGGCAGTTCCTTCTGAACAATCATTCAGCAGTTCAGGGATATCATCCATCAGATAATCTATTTCAATTTCAGTTTCATGCTCTGATATTGCCTCAAGCTGCTTTTCCATCTCTTTGCAGATCGTTTCAGCCCCGCAGTCATGCAGTATGGACACAAGTTTTCTATAGTCATTTATCATGGCAAAAAGATCTTTCATATAATCGCTTAGGGCATCAAGGTTGCTTCCGATAAATCCTATGGGATTATTGATCTCATGGGCCACCCCGGCTGCAAGCTGACCTATTGACGCCATTTTTTCCGCCTGAAGGATCTGTGCCTGTGTGGTCTTAAGGTGCTGCAATGCATCATCAAGCTTTTTATTCTGGTCAAGCAATTCCTGGTGAAGCTGTATATGCTCCCTTTCCAGGCCCACAATTCTTTCTCCTGTTTTGATTCTTGATCTCAGTTCATCGGGCTTGAACGGTTTTATGATATAATCGTCAGCGCCTGCTTCAAAAACCTCCACAAGATCGCTTGTACTGTCCTTGGCTGTCAGAAGCATGACATAGGAATACTGTTTTCTGCCGGCTGCCCGGATTTTACGGCACAATTCCAGGCCGTCCATCTCAGGCATCATCCAGTCCGATATTATCATCTCAGGGCTCTGATCCTGAAATATCTGCCATGCAAGCACACCATTTTCAGCTTCCAGAACTTTGTGACCGATTTTATTGACGGTTCTTTTCACAAGAAGCCTTGAAACATAATCATCCTCTGCAACAAGAATTTTCATATATCACCATACTCCTCCGGTTTTATGCAATTTCATCCCTGGCACTGCCGGTTCTTATGTAATCGCACCAAAGCAGTATTTTATCGTCTTTACCCACTTTTTTCATATATTCCATGTCCAGGCCGGCAGGTTCCTCCCATGCACCCTGACATGCCGCTTCCTGATGTTCCATAAGTTCTGACACATGGATAAGCCCGCATAATTCAAATTCACTTGCAAGATAAGACATGGGAGTATGATGAAATGCAATGGCTTCAATTATCGTATCAGGCAGTCCCCACAATCCCAGAAGATAAGCACCCAGTTCAGCATGTGTCACATCAAAAACCTTTTTTTCAGCCTCATATGAACTTAAATGCTCTTTATCCATGATCTGTATCACTTCCCGGTAAAGGTCAGGATAATACTGGGCAAACAAAAATTTACCCGTATCATGAAGAAAACAAGCCATCATTGCATGATCTGTTTTAGCGGCATCCATTTTTTCCAGACCTGCAATCTGCCTGGCAATTGCAGCGGTCTTTACGGAATGATCACGTATTCTGTCCGCATCAATGACTGCCAGAGCCTGAATATTCAACGAAGAAAACACCTCCATTGTCAGAACAAGGGTTCTGATCACATCCATACCCAGCATTACAAGGGCTTCATTCACATTTAAGATATGGCCGAACACACCAAAAAAAGAGGAATTCACAAGCTGAAGCAATTTTGCGGTCATGCCCGGGTCTTGCTCAATTATGGCTGCCACACCTGCCATGCTCGCATCAGGCGAACCCAGTTCCTCCAGGATTCTGGCATAGAGCAGGGGCATGCTCGGCATGGTGGCAATTCCCCCGAGCAGGTACCTCAGGTTTTTCTGATTCAGTATATCCTGCAATGAACATGCCCTGGCTATTGTGGCAACAAGCATTGCTTTTTCGCATGGTTTGGAAAGATATTGGTGTGCGGTCTTAACAGAACGCATTATGATCTCACGGTCTGAATGGCCTGAAAGGATTATCCTGGCAACTCCGGGGTATTTTTTCTGAACCATGTTCAAAAGCTGCATTCCATCCATTCCAGGCATGCGCATATCTGAAACAATGACATCAAAGGCTATTTCATCCATAAGCTGAAGCGCTTTTTCACCGGTACTGACAAACTGCATTTCCCAATATTTCCTGAAAGGCCTCAGACTTCTTTTAAGCCCTTTTAAGATATTGATTTCATCATCAACAAATAGAATCTGCTTTTTCATCTCACCATTTCCGGGAAAAAAGGCGCGTATTATGAATATATAAAAGTGTATCAACGAAAAAAAACGAATGCGCCTGCGAATTTATATAAATTCAGTATAAAAAAAACCTGACTCGTATTCAAGCAATTTATTCCGATATCAGAATTATAGTCCTTGAAATAAATTGAAACACGAACAAGTTTGGTGTATATAAGAATGCTTCCGGTGCAGAATACCGTCCGGCATAAAGGCAGAATTTAATTCCGTGCCAGTACCTAAAACAGATTACAACAGGATTTTCATGAAAATTTTTCTGGGAATATCATCTTTTCAACTGCTTGCCATGTTCAGGCGCGGGCTTTTTTACACTTATCTTACCATATACCTGAGACATTTTCTCGGGCTTTCCGTAACAGCGACCACATTGTTTGCAACCCTTCCCATGATTTTAAATGTCGCTGCCCAAAGATATGTATGGGGAATTCTCTCAGACAGGTATCAGAAAAGGCGTTCCCTGATTATCTGGGGAGAAATTCTCGGTGGAGCCGGTACAATAATCCTGTGGTATGCCCACCGCCTTGCCGGTACAAAAATAATGTCAGGCTGGGTAATAATAGCAGGCCTTTGTATAATTGAAATCTTCTGGTCCATGTCAAACATAGGATGGAGCGCCCTGATTTCCGATCTTTATCAGCAGCATGACCGGGGGAAAATCATGGGAAAACTTGAAAGCATAGGCGGTATGGGCAGAATGGCAGGTGTCCTTGCCGGCGGCCTGTTTTACGACAGGATGGGAACTGCATTTGCCGGATGGGGATTTTATCAGGGCATATTGTTCTTTATCTCAGCAGGGGCAATGTTTTTATCTGTGTTCCCCATGTTCATGGTGCCTGAAGGAGGAATAAACAAGCAGCACAGCCCGGCAGCCACGCCCAAAGATCCGGATTATTCTTCCGGTATTTTCATGATGTTCATTGCTGCCATGACCCTCATTCATTTTGGAAGAAATTCCGTTGCAGTGACCATGGCCCAATATCTGATCCTTGATCCGGGCCCTCATCTTTCCTCACTTGTGCTGAGCCATGTTGTCAATCTTCGGTCTGCCGGAATAGTGCTTGCCGGTCTTGTTACAGGTCTTCTTCTCAATATGACGGGAAAACGTATGCTTCTTGCAGCAGGCTCCCTGGCTGCCATTGTGTCACTCCTGATACTGGGAATTGCAGATTCCATGACATGGATATGCACAAGTTCTTTTCTGATGGGTGTTTCAGAAGTTCTTATCCTTGCTGCATCGTATGAACTGGCTTCATCATATATTCCGCCTTCCAGAAGGGCAAGGCTGTTTTCCATATTCAACGCAACATTGTTTTTAAGCTGGGGTACGGCAGGCACCCTTATAGCAGGCCCGATAACCGACTTTATGATCTACCTTGGAAAAACCCAGGCACATGCATATAAAATATCATTCCTGGCTGCCTCAATAATCACTGCAGCCGGTTTTGGCCTGCTTTTTCTGTTGTTCAGCATGGAGAAGAAGGAGCAAGCGCCCTTTTGAACACCTGATAATCCTGATGGCTGATCCCACAGACTCCAAGGGGACGGACATACCTGTCATGGCAGTCAGATCCGCCTGTCTGCACAAGCCCATACCTTTCAGCCCATGATGCCATAAGGATTTTGTGTTCCTCTGTGTGCCCCGGATAATATACTTCAATTCCCTTTATCCCTGCATCAAGAAATTCAGGAAAAATCCTTTCAACAATTTCAAGGGCCGGCAGAACTTCCCTGTAATGGCCTTTGCCGGGAAATGAACCTGCAGCAGGGTGGGCAAGAACACCCAAAAGATTTTCCTTTCTGATGAAGTCTGCCGCTTCTCCGAGATCAATGCCAGAAGGCAGATATGCAGGGCTTTCATTGCCTATGATGGAATTTATCAGCTCCACACTGGTGATATTGAGTTTTTGCTCCAAAGCAATGGCAAAATGGCGGCGGGTTGCATTGGAACTTAAATCCGCAATATCTTCAAATTGCAGTTTACGGCCAAGTACCGGGGAAGCACCTTCCGGGCCAAAGCATTGATTGATCATATCAACCCTTGCCCTTACAAGTTTTTCCCCTCTTCCAGAAGAAAGAAGCCTGTGAAACTGCGATACAAATTTTTTGTCTTTCAGCCTGTCATTGCAGAAATATGTCAGAAGATGAAGGGTTCCTGTAAAAAATGACCGCTTGAACCTTATGGATATCTCAACTCCAGAAACAACATCAATATTGTACTTTTTACCGGCTTTCACCGCTTCATCAAGCCCTGCCAGAGTATCATGGTCTGTTATGGCAACAGCTTTCATACCCATGGCAGCAGCCTGTTCAACAAGTGCAGAAGCGGAAAAATCCCCGTCCGATGCTCTGGTATGATTATGCAAATCCGCAAAAATCGTCAAAATTATTCCCTTTGTTTAATTCTATTAGATTTCTTATACTATTGAGCCGGACCCATTGCAATACACAACAACCCGCATAATAAAATCAAGATAAGATTTGATTTTATTAAATTTAATGTTAGAAGAAAAACATAACTTACTTTATGTAAAACATAAATAATAATATTCAGGAGATTATAATCAAATGACAGATTCCGCATGTGACATGGACATTATTGATCAGCTGGGAAAAACAGGTTCTGCTGAAGATGTACAGGCTGTATTTAACCGATACATGGACAAAGAACACCTTGCCAGAATTTCACAGATCACCAACCCAGAAGTAAGGCAGAGAATTGCAAATTCAATAGTGCTTTGCAACCCGTGCCGGATTTTTGTGAACACAGGTTCTGAAGAAGATAAAAAATTCATCAGAAACCTGGCCCTTGAAAACAGGGAAGAAGCCCCCCTTGCCATGAAAGGCCACACCATCCATTTTGACCTTGCACAGGAACAGGGCAGGATAATTGACCGTACCTATTATATAGCAGACCCTGAAGACCAGGTAAGTTCCCTTGCCAACCGCATGGACAGGCCCACAGCACTTGGGCAGGTCAAATCAAACATGACTGACATCATGAAGGGCATGACAATGATAATAGGATTTTACATGCGCGGGCCTGTAGGCTCCCCTGTTTCAAATCCAGCCCTTGAAATAACAAGTTCAGCCTATGTTGCCCACAGTGCCGAACTTTTATACAGAAATGCATTCACAGACTTTGACAATGAAGTCAAGGCAAGGGGTCACTTTTTCACCAATCTTCACAGCCAGGGACTGAACAGGCCGGAAGACCTGCCCCATGCAAGGGTTTTCATGGACAGAAAATTCAGGACAACATTCAGTTGGAAATGCACATATGCAGGCAATACACTGCTTCTTAAAAAAGGCAACCACAGGTTTGCCGTGGATAAAGCTGTTTATGAAAATTTCGGCAATGAATTGTCCGAACACATGTTCATCACAGGAATAAAGGGCCCGGGCGGCAGGATAACATGGTTTGCAGGAGCTGCCCCGAGCGGATGCGGCAAAACCACCACAGCAATGGCCGGCAATGTGTTCATCGGCGATGATCTGGCCCAGATGTGGATAGCAGACGACGGCAGCATAAGATCAGTTAACCCTGAATGCGGAATCTTTGGCATAGTGGAGAATGTCAATTCCGAAGGAGACCCTCTGCTGATGAAAATTCTGCGCAAGCCTGGATATGAGGTTATCTGGTCAAACGTCCTGATTGACGAGAATAAAGCGCCTCACTGGGTGGGCAACAATGAAGAACATCCTGACAAGGGTTTCAATTTCCAGGGGGAATGGCATAAAGGAAAAAAAGACAATGAGGGCAAACCTGTTCCCATGTCCCATCCCAATTCACGATGCACCCTGCGTTCAAGCTGCCTTGAAAACTACTCTTCTGAAGCGGAAAACCCTGAAGGCGCTCTGACAAGAGTATTTACATACAGCGGCAGAGATGCTGACACCATGCCACCGGTCTGGGTTGCAAAAAACACAGATGCAGGCGTTGTCATAGGCGCATGCATTGTTTCTGCTGCCACGGCAACTGAGGTCGGAGCCACCGGCATCAAAAGGGCGCCCTGGGCAAATGCACCTTTTATTCCGGGCGCACTTGGTGATTATATGAATGCCCAGTTCAAATTCTTTGGAAATGAAAAAATAAACAAAAAATACACGCCTGTAATGGCAGGGCTTAATTATTTTCTGACAGACCAGGCAAGGGGCGGAGATTCTCCCGCCCTGTTAGGTGAAAAAAAGGATGTGAAGGTCTGGCTTGCATGGCTTGAACGCTATGCACACAATGAAACAGGGTTTATCTCAACTCCCATAGGCAATATTCCGAAATATGAAGACCTAAAGGATCTGTTCACACAAATCATTGACAAGGAATATGGAAAAAACCTGTATACCAGACAATTTTCGCTGTATATTGACAATATCATCAAACGCATCGATCTCCAGGAAAAAGCCTATGCAAAGGAAGAAAAAATTCCGTCAATCCTGTTTGATATTCTGGCAGAGCAGAAACAGGGGCTTCTGGCCCTGAAAGATGCCCATGGAAGCATTGTGACTCCTGATATATTAATCAATGAGTCCTGATACAAGTTTTTCAATATCATCATGAACGGCGGGATGGTTTTCCATCCCGCCTTTTTTGTCAATATTTCTGTAATACAGGGAATGGCTGAACTTTTACCCTGGGGCTTGCGTTAATACCAAGAACTTTCACGGCCATCACTTGACGATATTCAGAAGCTCAACCTCAAAAACAAGGGTGGAACCAGGCTTTATCACCTGACCTGCCCCCCTGTCTCCATAGGCC
>CAYUOB010000055.1:0-20022 GCA_964446145.1 uncultured Desulfobacula sp. | reverse complement strand
AAACACATTAATAAGTAAATCTGAACCATTATCACTTACACTTTTAAAAGTGGCTCCGAGATTAAAACTTTCAAAAAATATGCTTGGAATACCATAGGTGTTCATCCAATCCTCAAAGGAAGTCCCATCAGCAAGTTTCCAAAACCCAGGGGCAACTGAAGCAACTCCAAGCTGTATTCCAAACTGGCCTTCTGCAGCCTGACCCAGAAAAAAATCAGGTGAAGTTCCTGCTCCATTCAGGAGAGTAAATGATGCAAGTTCAGTAATACCCCCAGTGGTTGCTACATCTTGGTCAAGATACATCTTGATCGTTCCAAGCCCAGGAAGAAAATGCAGGTTAAAGCTATCATCGGCAAAATTGGTACTATAGTTAGCAAGGGTTGTTGGAGCGTTGCTGCCAGCATCATAATCGGTGATATAGCCGGATAAATTACTAAATTCAATATATACAGCATCTTTTCTTCCGTTAGCATCAGCAAAAAATGCTGCATTGGCATCAATATTTATGGTTTCAATAAAACCAAATTCTGAGAATGTATCTCCATTATCCAGAACAGTATCATCTGCCCCGCCAGTAAAGCTCTGAACAATCTGTGTTGGGACAGCATTCCGGTTTATTACACCCATGAAATTGTTAAAATTAACTATTGAAGAGCCTACGGGAGAACCAACATAACCTAATGTAGTGCCATCACCAACAGCAGTGAAATCCCAGCTCCATGGCAAAGCATTTGCTGAACCGGCAATCGTGAATACAAATAATATACTTAATAAAAAACCAATCAATTTTTTTCTCATTTTTAACCTCTTTAGTTTTATTTAATTCCAAAAATCATTTCTACAAGAAAATCATTTCCACAAGTTTAATTGTACTTTTTCACCTCCTTTTTAATTTATCTTAATTTTATTTCTGTATCAATGCAATGATGGTGCCAGAGAATATTATTCTCTGAAAATAAATTTTACTATGCAATATATATATTAAAGGCCTTGATATTACAGTCTATTATAATTATAAGCTTTTTGAATACCATATAGTAAGATTTAAAAAAAACAACCCAAGAAAAATACTTCATAAAAATTTATGAAAAAAATTTCACAAAGTATAACTTTATTTTCACAATCATAAATCAATTTAAAAAAATTCTATTAAAAAATCAGGATAATCAGAATCCATACAGAATCTGGATATAAATCCTGTCACTTGTATCAAAAAGCCCGAAACTGCCGTCAACCTCTCCATAAAAAAGATCTGCACCTAAAATGAATTTAAGAGAATCGCTGTAATTGCAGGTGATTTTGGGCCGGATCATGTAATCGGCCTGGTTAAAGCCAGCCACAAGGAAAAATTCAGGTTCGATAAAATTGTCAAAAAAACCGGTTTTAAGCCAGATGGAAAAGGAAGTTGTATAAGGTTTTTGTATTATTTCCGGTTTATGGTCAAATATAATGGTCTGCATGAGCTGAAAATTTGTTTCCAGTGAAGTAAAAAAAGTATAATCAAGCCCGAGCAGCCAGTCCAGGGAAGGGCTTTTTTCAATTCCATCCAGGTCTGTGATATCGGATGACATGAAAAACATTTTGTCATTATATATGAATTCACCCTTGAACACCGCATCATACACGGATTTTGAAAAAGTTGCCCCAAACCTGTGCATACGTTCATACCTGGGATGATATGCAATTGTGACCGGATGGGCAGACCCTGCAGGATTCAGGGATACTGTTCTGTAGTTTACAGGAAAATTATACATGTCATACAGATAGAAAACAGATGTATCCCAGCCATTGACAAGTTTTGAAACGCGGAGCCCTGCTTCTGAATTGTCAGGGCTGTTGGCGGGCTCTTCAGGGTCGTTCAGGATAATATCTGCATTCTGCGTATAAAGGGATCTGGAAAAATCAAATTCCGAACCCGGCTTTCCAAATTTATTGAATTCAGGAAAAGGAATAAATATCATCTGGATATAGGTGTTTTTGATGTAATATTCCATGTTGGCCGCAAAAACAGGAATTCTTGTCTGATCCAGGTCAGGCAGGACAAATTCTCTTAAATCCTTTGGGTTGACAATATCGGCAAAAAACAGTCCCACTGCCTGCCCCCATACAATCTGCTGGTTACCGAGCCTGAAATCCAGATTTCCAAGGCCGATATCAATATAGGCATCCCTTAAATCAGCACAGAGGCGCTGGTCACTTGCCACATTGTCATTATAATTATCTGTCAGATCAAAAACAGCGTCATGGGAAAACCTTGATGCAAGAACATAGGAAAGGCTGTCAGATAATGTGCCTGATGCTTTCAGGTTCAATGTATTGTTTATCATGGAAAATCCACGCGGTTTTCTTGTCCTGAATGCGGTTTTGTTTCTTATGTCGCCGCCAATGGACAGTTTTGAGGCAGTTGCGTCTTCAGGCAGATTTCTGTCTGTACCGGATTCTTCTGGAATTATATCAGGCAAAGATGAGGTTTCGTTTTCCCCGACATTAAAAACAGAATCAAGATCATCCCGGGTATCGGGAATCGTTTTTTTTTGATCTGAAGGTTCAGATTCAGAGTCCCTGCTCAGGTTTGCAGTTTCATCAGCTTTGTCAGATACTGAAGCAAAACTTATGACAGGCTTGATGATTTTTGCTCTTTCATGGAAGGATTCTGCCGGAGAAACTGACAGGCAGACAAGAGAGGAACCTGAACTTTCCTTTTTGCTGACAATAATATCACTGGATTGTTTTTTATCTATCACAACCCTGACAATATCCGGCCTGAACTGGGATATCCTTATTTTTCTGATGCTGGCTGACCCGGTGTCAAGCTCATCATGAACCCTGGGGAAATAACATTTTTTAATATCAAGGACAAATCTTGCAGGATGAGTCAGTGTAAAATATGAAAATTCAGGATGCTGAGCAGTGAGAACAAGTTTGAGGGATTCATGTCCCGGCCCATTATTGTAGGTTGCTGCTGCAAGCCGTGCCGCAGGCAGGGAAAATCCCTGCTCAGCGTTCACAAGACATAAGAACATTATTATAATACAAATAAACACTGCTCTGATATCCGTACCCGGTTTGTTTTTCATATCTGCCAACGGCGTTACAGCGCCCCTCCTGAAATCAGTATTTCAGTTTTTTCATATAATTTTTTGTAAAAACCCTGTCAGGAAACGATGCTTTTTTCATATTATAATAGTCGATAATTGTTCTCTGCCCTCTGACAAGCGGATTATCCAGCACCAGCCTTGTGGGCCGCATCTTTCCCAGTATCTTTTTATATTTTGTATAATAGCATATTTTAAGAAGTTTTCCCGAAAAAGCATAAAATTCACCTTTCAAGGGATAAAAAGTATCCTTCATTACCCATAGTTTTACTCTGTGATAGGTCACTCTGTCGTTTATTGCGGTAAGATCCAGTACATAGAATTGTCTGCCCTTGATTGTTACGGTATTTTTCAGACAGGGTTCATAATCACCTGAAAAATTTGCCCTTGCTATATCCCCGTTGGCAGCTTCTCCAAAAAGCCTCTGCTGGAGTGAAATTCTAAGAGGTTTGGAAATTGTTTTTAAAAACACCCACAGGTCATAGCGCAGCATCAGAAGGGAAGTTCCCCTGTCAATCTCCGGCTTAAGGGTCTTGATGACAGTTTTGTCCCGGCCTTTCATGAAAATCTCATATACAGCAGTTTTATCTTTTTTTCCCGGTTTTCTGCTTATAATCCTTGCCGTAACCATGTAATCTGTCTGAGGGGCCCTTATTTCATCGGCATATTGAAGTATTTTTTCGGCACTGATACTTTTTTTGCCGGCATGGGCAAAGGGAACACAGGCCAGAGTCAGAATCACAACAAAATATTTTAATAATTTTCTTTCCATAATATATTCATCTCCGGTAATTTTTAATAGTGCCGCAGCGCATCAGTGATCACCATATTTGATGCCTTGAATGCAGGATAAAATGATGACAGAAGAGATGCGCTCACAGATATTATCATGGATGAAACCAACAGGTCCGGCACGACCTTGATAAAAGCTGTCCACCCCACTGTTGCCCCGGGCGGAGGCGGCATGGGAATACCAAAAAAAGAAATAATCCTGGCTGCGGCAATACCTGCAATGATGCCTGCTATTCCGCCAAGCAGCCCCAGAATCATGCCTTCAGCCAAAAAAAGCTTCATTATATCCATTTTCTTATAACCCATTGCCATTATGGTGCCGATTTCACGTGTACGTTCCCAGATGGCCATATTAATTGTGTTAAAAATACTTAAAACAACAATTATGGTAATAATAAGCTTCAGTACAAAAAACTGGCGTCCGTACAATTCAACTGTCTTGTTATAAAAATCGGCAAGCTGTTTCCATGTTCTGATTTCAAGGGCCATGTGCCTGGATTTTATTGTATTGAGGATCTCGTTCTTTACAACAGAGGTGTTACTGGTTTTGTCAAGCACCACCACAAGAGTCTGAATTCCCTCTGTTCTGATGAGCTGTTTTGCAATATCAATGGGCATCCTCAAGGCCCTGTCGTCAAATTCCTTGAAAGATGTAAAAAATGTGCCCTTTACAGTCATGTCAAAGGCATTGATGGAACCCCCCACTGTATTAGCTAAAAGCACAATGGAATCACCGGGTTTCACGCCGATACTTTTTGCAAGCCCCCTGCCGAGAATCACGGAGAACCTGTCCTTGCCGGTAAGGTTGCTGCCTTTCTCCATGCTGAGACCCAGTGCGGCCCGTTTGATATTATCAATGCTGCTCAGTATTTTCTCTTCATCAGGATTAATACCCTGGCAATACACCGCAACACTGTTGTCGCCCGTACTTACCATGGCAGAAAAGGAAATTCTCGGGGTGATCAGTTTTATATGATCAAGGGAACCAAGTTTTTTTATCACAGTGTCAGGATTTTCAATGAGATAATCAAACGGAGCAGATGACCCATGATCAGCAAAACCTTTGGCATGTATCTGGATATGCCCATATTGTCCATGAATTGCAGATTCTCTCATCAGCATGAAAGTATCTTCAAAAAAGCCTCCTGCAACTATGATTGAGACAGAGCCAAAGGCAATGGCGGCAAGGGTTATCAAAGTTCTGATCCTGTTTCTGAAAACGTTTCTTGCTGCAAGTTTGATGCTGACTGGATATTCCATATTTTTCACCTGTCCAGGTCCCTTCTGCCCTTGTTTCTTATGATATATTCAGAAGAAAATCCTGCAATCTTGTCCCCTGTCCTGCGGTCAAAATGGTTATAATCGGCAACCCGGCCGTCAGTAATCCTTATTATGCGTGAGGCCATCTTCATGACTTTGGGATCATGTGTGGAAAAAATAAAAAGAGTGCCCTTGCTTTCATTAATGGTTTTCATAAGCTCAAGCACTTCTCCGCCCGTTTTCTGGTCCAGGTTTGCCGTAGGCTCATCTGCCAGTATGATCCTGGGTTCCGTAACAAGCGCTCTTGCAATTGCCACTCTCTGGCGCTGGCCTCCGCTTAGCTCGTCCGGTCTGTGGGTAATAAAATCTGCAAGCCCTACATTCTCAAGGGCTTCACAGACCCTGTCCCTGCGTTCAGCTTTATTTCTGACCATCTTGAGCAGGGGATATTCCACATTTTCAAAGGCTGATAAAACAGGTATCAAATTAAAGGTCTGAAAAACAAAGGACAATTTTGCCATTCTGATATCGGCAAGACGGGAAGAAGACAGCCCTGTCATAACTTCTCCGTCAATTTTAACAATACCTGCTGTGGGCTGGTCAATGCACCCTATAAGATTCAGCAGGGTTGTCTTGCCGCTGCCTGACGGGCCTGCAATTGCAAGAAATTCCCCCTCAAAAGCATCAATGCTGACATCTGTCAGTGCATGCACCTCAGTTTTGCCAAGCATAAAGATCTTTGAAATATTCTGTGTTTTTACAATGATATTCATGAATTTTCCAAAAATGTTTCGGGTTTTCTCCGCCTTGTAAGACATTTTATGGGCCTGCCCCTGCCAATTCTGAACAACATTACCTGCCCCATCTGACTTTCAAGACCGGGAAACAGGTTAAAATACTCTTTCTTCACCGATTCAAGCATATGCAGATGCCTGGCAGAGAACTCATTGCCCTTCCCAAGAGCCATGCGCATGTAAAAAAGAGGAGCCGCTGCCATGGGCTGCACATGCCAGCCAAGGGCTGTCAGAGTAAGCCAGATTCTCTGAAGCACCCTTCCCCCTGCAATTAAATCATCCGGTTTCATGCCGTCAACAGCAATCAGCATTACAGCAGAAGAGCAGACAGCAGTTTTATATGAATGAAAAGCAACCATGCGGCCTGCTCCGATTTTGTTCATCGCATTCATAACAGGCCAGGGCCTTGTAAATTTTAAAAACAGTTCACCTGCAAATCCCGCTTCAAGATTCTTCAAGGGAAGGCCGTCACAGGTTTTCTGCTCCTGTTCAGGGCTGAATCTGATCATTTGGTTCAGATGCTTATGCAGGGCAGGATTTTCCGTTCTGATACGGTCAATTCTGTAAATTATACCTGCCAGTTTTTTCAGGTCCTGTTTTCGGGTCAAAGTATAAAGCTTTGTGCCCGGAAAACACAAAATACAGTCCCTGCACTCCTGCAACACGGACCCGGGAATACTTTCTTTTGTATACATTGTCCGGTTGGTATGACGCTGCCAGATGGCTTCATACAGAAAATCGCCTGCTTTACCGGAATCAGGGGCAGCAGGATTAAGAATAATATCAGCTCCTATATCTGATTCCATGCCACCTGCATGGTATTTGATTTCAGGCTGAATTCCAAGTCTTATGCATGCAATAAAAATATTTTCAATTACAGCACCGCATGAAATAATGGAAGCGGTCTGGCCAACATTGAAAAACGAACGGTCAGCATCAGGGTCAATTCTCACTGAAATTTTATTGTCTGATAAAATAAATTTCCAGGGCTGGGCATTATCTCCGGAAGGGGCCTGAATTCCTGCTTTCACCAGAAACTTTTTAACATCATCTGCAATACAGCCGCCATCGGAAACAATGCAGGAAGGTTCTTCTGGCAATGCAGTCCTGGCCGCCGTGCCACCTGCCTTTGCAGCAATCATCCTTTTCACAACAGCCATCTTTATCTTCTGAACAGGATTTTTATTGCCAAAATATAACCTGCCTTTCCTCAGTTTCATCAGATACGGGTCAAACTGAAAATAATACGGAACAGGCTTTAGCCCCTTTCGATCAAGCAGGATACGCAGGGCCTCGGTTCCGGCCATACCGGCACAGATCTGACAGGCAATATTGAGTGAAGGCCCTGCCTTTTTTTTAAGATCAACCCTGGAAAAATCCATATATTTGATATGAGTCGGACGCGGAGCAAGCCCAAGGGCAAAGGACAGGGACTGTTCTTCAGGATCCATATTGTCTGTAATATTGAAATATTCATCAAACCCCATACCGCGGTCAGGAGCAAAAATCAAAAGTGCGCTGCTGAACCCCATGGGCCCTGCCGTGATCACATGGATACCTTTCTGCCTTGCCGTGTTGAACAAAAGCCTGCGCATGTCAAAACTGAAAAAATCAAGCCCGTCAATTACCACATCGACATCTTTTAAAAATTCATCCAGGTTGCCGCTGGTAAGCCCGTCCGGAAAAGTCCTGATTTCCAGATAAGGATTCACTGTCAGAGCCTGTTCTTTCATTACATCAAGCTTTGGCCTGCCAAAGGATGCAGTTGTGGCGCCGAACTGGCGGTTCACATTGACCGGCTCATATATATCAAAATCAGCAATATTGAATCTGCCGATTCCGGATCTTGCCATTGTCATCAGATGAATACCGCCCACGCCTCCCATACCCGGTATGGCAATCCTGGAATTTTTAAGTATTTCCTGTTCAGCAGGGGTCAGAAGCCCTATGTTTCTAGAAAAGGCATCCTGATAATATTGTTCTTCATTATTTATATATCTATTTGACATTTTATCTGCCCGAAAAATGATGAAATCAGTGTGTTAATTGCTCTGGTTTACTCACTATACGAAAAATATTTTCCTTTGCCAACCTTGAATGAACAATTTTAACAAAGATCTTGACAAGACACGGATAAAACACTTAATCTTGAGAATGCAGTTCATAGTCATTGTATTTGTTTAGATCATGATATCATAATAACTAAATTATATTTTTAAATCCGGATTTTATTTGATGATTGACAAAAGCATCCAATACGGACAGTTCAGGTTCGGCCTGGTTCAGGATAAAGCAGTGCTGGAAGACACCTTCAGGCTGCGGCACGAAGTTTATGTGGAGGAATTTGGGTTTGAAAGAAAAGAAGACCACCCCAACGGCCTTGAAACAGATGATTATGAAGAGAACTCAATACATTTTGCCTGCCTCAATGAAAGTAATTCAGTTGTGGGAACAATCCGGCTGGTCATGGATTCAGAAAAGGGCTTTCCCATAGAGCATGCGACACAAACAGGCTTTGTGGGAGAAAAACCGGAACGCTCAAAGATCGGTGAAATTTCAAGGCTGGCAGTAAGCCGTGATCTTCGAAGAAGAAATGCTGACGGCATGTATGGAGTGGAATCCTATCTGAAAAGAAAGGAAGGCGGGGTGCTGCCCGATGACGGATCCATCCCTAAAGAAATGCGCGGCAGAAAAAACCCCATCATTGTTCTGGGGCTTTATCAGGTGCTTTACCATGAAAGCCGCAGAAGGGGCCTTACCCACTGGTACATGATAACTGAAAAAAAACTGTTCTTTGCCCTTAAAAAATACGGGTTTCTTTTTCATCAGATTGGAGAACCAGTTGAATATCACGGACAACGAACACCATACCTGGGAATAATAGAAGAAATTGAAAAAACCCTGATCAAAAACAATCCTGACATGCTTAAAATCATGCTCACAGGGCTTGAAAAAAAGTATCATCCTGCTTTTTTTGAGATTTAAACCCGTATAGATACTCAATATTTTCCAATAATTGCTTTTCTATGACAAAAGAATCATCTGACAGGATAATTGACGCAGATTTTTCCGTACAAAAAAAATGATACAGGTTGTTTTTTCTGACAGTTCCGGAATAAGCCCTGGCATATCTTTTTTTCATTGTTCTCAGATCAAGCCTTAAGGCAACGGCAGGATTGTCGTTTGCATATGAATACGAACTGATTTGTCCTATCCTTTCAAATAGCAGAAGATCCTCATACACCCAGCAATGCCTGGGATGGGTTGTAATGACTATATCATCAGCACCAAGGTATTGAGTTGCATACTGATACAGAATTTTATTGCCAAGCATGGGAATATTCATGGTATTCATCTTGAATTCAGGGTCAGCGGCAAGATGCCCTGCTTCCACAATGAATCTTCCCTGTGACCGCAAGGCATCAAGCTGTTCTCTGAACTCCATATCCATTGGAAGCCCTTTATCAGAATCAGGAAAAATGCTCACAGAATAAATTATTTTCCCACTATCTTTACACATACCCACAAAAATCCTTGAATCAGGATGGCAATGCTGGGGAGCCAGACGGAAAGGAGTCGGGCCGGGCTTTGTATAACCTGTTCTGACAAACACCTTATATACCAGATTAAATGCAGCAAGATAATCTTCAGGAGTTGCTGCTGTCCTGAAAATAATATTATCCAGTTCCAGATTCATGGCAGGAAGCAGAAACCTCAATGCTTTCAGGCGGATTCCACAGGGCAGGTTCTTATAAATTTTACGTTTTATAAAATTTTTGTTGATAAATTTCATTGAGTTTTCGTAATTTTCAAAAATTCAGGGCTGAAACCGGCATTTTCTGACGATTCCAGCCCATGATAGTAATTCACCCCTGTTATCAGCTGTGATCTATGTCATCTTCATGGAGTCAAAATTCAGTATATCCATTGTATCATTTTTCATGGCAAGGGCATAAATGCCTTTACGGGAAAGGTAAGCCACAAAAGCCTCATCCATATAAAGAGAAGAAAAAACAGGGCATATTCTGCATTCCCTGTATTCCGGAAAATAATCAAACAATTCTTTGCTGCCAATAAATTCCGCAAACTGATCAATATCTCTTGTTTCAGGAGAAGATTTGGTTTCATTGACTATAAAAATGCCTTCACAAGCCGCAATTGCATCAAATTCCCTGCGCCTGCTGCGGTCTGCAATACTGCGTTTTTTCACTCTTATGGCAATATAATCCAATTCATCACACCCAAAATATCTTTTGGCAATCCCCGGAATATTGGGCGCCACAATATCTTCCACAACTGTACCAAGTTTATTTGCAAGATCCCCCCACTGCCGGTTCATCCTTGTAATCTGCTCTTTTGACCAGTCTTTATATTCGCGCATCTGATCCTTGAACTCAAGCATTTCATCCTTGAAATCACGCATTTCATCCTTGAAATCATGCATCTCGTCCTTGAACTCGCGCATTTCTTTGGAAAGCTGATCAATGGACATGTTTGCCTGCATCTGAGTGTAGGCAACCCTTTGCATCAGGTCTTCAAGAAATGATACTCTTTCGGCAAGCGCAGGCATTATATTCTTCTCCTTCTTTAGTTTTCCTGTATCCTACCACATATAAGCCATGATGAAAACATCCGGAAAAATAAAAACAGCCGCCTAAAATTTAAGTCCCATCATAATACCCAGCACTGATCCGCCCGCATCCAGGTAAATATCAAGAAGTCCCCCATAACGCCCGGGAACAAAAGATTGATGAAACTCGTCAAGACACCCGTAACATATGGTAATTATCAGAGTATAAACGACCGCATGCTTCAAAGGCCGCCCTGATCTGAAAAAAAACTTCAACCACAAAAAGGAAAGCGTTCCATATAAAGGAATATGCAGCAAATTTTGAAGGTCAGGATCCAGATTGGTCAGAAAGGCAATATTGTGCGGCCCTCCATCCATGGGGATGGATGATTCAACAAAAATCAGAACCATCAGAAGAACCGGCCAGTACCAGTTGATATGCCGAAAAATTTTACCCACAGATCTGTTCCGGACAGGAGCCCGAACCCGGATGTATGTACAGATTCATTTTTTTTTTCGTATCACGATAAATATACCGGTCAGAAATACAAGAATGCCGATCACGATACCAGTTATTTGTTTTGAGCCAATCACAAAATGATCAGGGTCGACATCACCGAATCCAATCTGATCTGCAAACAACGAAATACATAACAAAACCAATCCGGCTGCACTGATTATAATACCTGTTATTCTTTTCAAATTAAAATTACCTCTTGCAAGTTTCAAACTTATTTATTTCTTCCCTTAAAAATTTATCAAGGAAACTATAGCCTTCCATATCTGCTGATTTTCTCCTCAAGTCCGCCGTAATTGAATATTTTAACAGGCAGGTCATACGGGAGAAACCAGAATTTTACAAATGCCCCCCGATAAATACTGCCGTCCTGCCAGACCCTGAATTTCCCAGATCAATGGGAATTAAATGCCCCCACATCGGAAACCACATATCTGTATTTTCCTGAAGCATCCCGCGGTATGGAGTCGGTAAATTTCACTTTTACGTTCACAGAATCTCCCATACGTTTTTTAAATCCGGCCACAATGCGTTTTTCCCCATTTTCAGGAAAAAGATTTTCATGGATTTTCAAAACAACTTCAATTTCCTCAACACTGTGCTGAAAAATCTTGAATTCATCCACACCTTCAATGTCTCTTACAACATAAATGACAGACAATGCATGCTGCCATCTGCCGTCCGGAGTGACAATAAAATCTGTGGTTCTGCCCTGAATATTTTGAATGGTGCTCCAGGTACGGCCGCATGCGCATCCCGGTTTTCCGGGCTGTGCCACATCTCCTGTTCTGTATCTTATAAACGGCATGCCCCAGGCATCAAGATGAGTCAGGACAACTTCACCGTCTTCCCCTGCCCCGACATCTTTTCCATCCTTCAGATATTCAATAATATAATTTGGATCAATCACATGATAGGTGCCTTCTTTGCATTCATGACATATAAATCCGCCCTCCCTGCTTCCATAGGAATCCACAACGGGAACATTACCGAAAAAACTGCCTATGATTTTTCTCTGATGATCATAAAGCACTTCTGCCGTTGAAAAAACAACCTGAATACCCTCATGACCCAGATCATATCCCTGTTTTTCCGCCATGCGGCAGAAAAGTTCAATGGTGGATGGATACCCGAACAGGCATTTTGGCCGAAATTTTTTCAACTTCCTTACAATATCTGGAATCTGCGGCTCGGAAATTTCAAAAGCGCTTATCAAAAGATCATTGGTGATTTTATCCCTTAAATCCTTGATTTTATCCTGTTTTGTGATTTCAAGGGGAGAACCCCACAGATAAAGTTCCCTGTCGCCTATATCCACCCCCCACCACTGATGAGTCAAAGCCCTTGCAGCAGCGTCATATGCCTGCCTTCTCCTGTCAAAATAAAAAACAAGGGGCTTGCCCGAAGATCCGCCTGTGTTATAGCGGGTAAGACCGCCAGGTGAAGCATTCCATTTCATGTTTTCGATGTTGTGGCGGATTTCCTCCTTGGAGAGCAGAGGCAATGTTTTTATATCCTCAATGCATTGCATTTTTTCAGGATCAAACCCTGCATCGGCAAACCTCGCTCCATAAAAAGGAATATTATTCCCGGCATGGATCAAAAGGGCTTTAAGCTTTTCAAACCGGAGCGTTTCCAGTTTGTCTTCAGGCATATACTGCTGTTCTGAAAGAGCATCAAGAAATTTATAGGTATCTCTGCCAAGTATTTTTTCATGAAGCGGAAAAATAAGGTGTTTAACAAGTTTGCTGTACATGATTGTCTCCTTTACGAAAACTGTCTTCTCCACAGTTCAAACATGAAAATATTCCAGAGCTGTGAAGAATGGTCATTTATACCCCTCTGATGGCTCTCCCACATTTTTTTTATATGCCCGGCATTCAAATAATCCCTGATGCCGCTTTGCCGCCCGAAAAGAATATCATAAGCATATGATTTCAGCCCTGCCTTCAGCCATTGTGCCAATGGTACACGAAATCCCTGTTTTTTTCTGTAAAGTATATCACTGGGGAGGCGTTTCTCATTGGCTTTTTTAAAAATATATTTTGACTGATCTGCCTTTAATTTAAATTCAGAAGGCAGTGTACCCGCAAATTCCATGAGTACATGATCCAGTATCGGGGCCCGTACTTCAAGGGAATGTGCCATGCTCATCCTGTCTACTTTCACAAGGATATCCTCAGTCATATAGGTTTTTATGTCAATATACTGTGCCCTTGTTACCGGATCTTTACTTACATTACGTTCAAAAAAAGGGCTGAACACCGAAAATGACGAATAATCACCCACTGCCTGTTTCATGTTCTGACTATAAAGTATGCCTTTGTCTTCAGGAGAAAAATAAAAGCACATATCCCTGTAATAAGCCTTATCCAGCGACAAAGAAAGGTTGGTTAAAAATTTTTTAAGCCTCAAAGGCCTTGGCAGAGCATCAATCCTTGGATAAACAGATGCAAGCCCTTTTATCAGGGTGTTTCTGACAAAAGTCGGGAACATGTTTCTTACCCTGTCTTCAAACCTGTTCATGGCATAGCGCTGAACATAACCTGCAAATGTTTCGTCTCCTCCGTCTCCAGATAACGCCACAATAACATTCTGCCTTGTAATTTTTGAAACATACCATGTTGGAATGGCAGAAGAATCTGCAAATGGCTCATCAAAATGCCAGACAATTTTTTCTATGATGTCAAGTGCTTCGGGCCTGACAACAGCCTGACTGTGATCAGTGTGGTATAGATCGGATACAGTTTTGGCAAATTCAAGTTCATTGAATTTTTCTTCATCAAAGCCTATGGATGAAGTTCTGACAGGAGCCGGCGCCATCATGCCTGCCATGGAAGCCACCACCGCACTGGAATCCACCCCGCCGCTCAAAAATGCGCCTAAGGGGACATCACTGACAAGCCTTATTCTGACAGCCTCGTCAAACAGTTCTCTCAATCTTTCAACGGCAGATTCTTCAGTAATAGCGGGATCAGAACAATTCATGTCAATGTCCCAGTATTCCTTTCTGGCAAATCCCCCGGATGAGCACCATGCCACATGCCCGGATTCAAGTTTTCTTACAGCTTTAAAAATACTTTTAGGCGATGGCACATAACCAAAGCTGAAATAATCATCAAGGGCATGAAAATCAATCTCTCTTGAAATGCCCGGCACTTCAAGTATTGATTTCAGTTCAGAAGCAAAAACAAGCCTTTTCCCGTCATAACAATAATATAATGGTTTTTTGCCAACCCTGTCGCGTGCCAGAAAAAGCATCTGTCGTCGGTTGTCCCACAAGGCAATTGCAAACATGCCCCGAAGCCTGTTTACAAAATCCTTACCCCATTCCACATAGGAGTATATAATAACCTCAGTATCACTTTTTGTCGTGAATCTGTGGCCCTTTTTCTCAAGATTTTTTTTCAGTTCCTGAAAATTATATATTTCTCCGTTGAAAACAATGCATATCTGACCGTCACTGCTCAGCATGGGCTGATCCCCGGTACTCAGATCAATTATACTTAAACGGCGGTGGCCAAGACCGACTCCATGATCAACAAATACTCCGTCCCCGTCAGGGCCTCTGTGGATCATGGCGGTGTTCATCCTGTCTATCAGGTCAGGGTCTACCGGCGCCCCGTCCAGATTGAATATTCCGCAGATTCCGCACATGAATAATTATCCCGCCGCTCCTTTAAAAATTTGAATTACATTATCCAGATAAAGCCTGAGGCCGCCCCAAAGGTCATCCAGACACAAAACCTCATCATGAAAACTAAAAAAGCCTCTGGCAGCCATTGCCATTTTTTTATACAATGGTTCATCAGGATAATCCAGTATGCTTAGCTTTCCGGTTAAGGCCTTTGCCATATATTTAAGAAGAGCCTGTTTATTTGAAACAATCACAGGCTTTATTTCAGGGCCTGGTAATTTTGCAGATTCAACACCATATGCCTCAAGGGCATATACAGGTTCATCATAGCCACACGCAAGAACTTTGGCTGTTGTACCCCCGAATCTTAAATTGATTTCAAGAAAAAATGCATCCCCGGTTACAGGGTCAAAAAGAAATTCAAAATGAAAATTGCCTTTAAGATCAAAAAGTTTTACAAATTCACTGCATTTAAAGATAAGATCCCTGTTTAAATCAGAGCAAGGCTGTAAAGTCAGGGTGACACCTTCGAGTTTTCTGTCAACGATAAAGGCAGATAACCTTCCTGTTTCGCCATTTTCCGAACGTATCCCGTGAATAACAAGATTAGGCAGATTCTTAAAGGGTTGCGCGATGATTTTGCCTCCTTTTTCAAAGGAAATCGATGAGACGAAATGATCAAGATCTTCATGGGAATATACCAGGTGGACCTTGAAGGCGGGATGAATCAGAGAAGGCCTGGATGGTCTCAGGCATAAAGGGAAATGTTCCGGTTTAACAGCAGCATCAATATTGTCACTGGTAATAATATATTCAGGCAGCACCTTAAGCCCGGCCCTGGCAGCAATCTCATTCTGACGCGCCTTTGACAGTACTTTTTTAATCATTCCGGAAGACGGCAGGGCAAGTGATATATCTCCATCAAATTCAGATGCATTGTTGCTTAACCAGCACGCAATATTATCGTCTATGCATGACAGGACATCAGCATCAAACTGATCCAGAAATGAAGCAATCTTTAAAATCCCGGCATCAGTATAAACATCGCAGGCAGCAATACCTGCCACATCATCAAGATATTTTGAGTATGGCTTCAATCCCCTGTCCAGGTCTATGCAGACAAACCCCACCCTGTGGCCGCATCTTCCCCAGCTCCTTATGCATGCCAGTACCGGCGGGCTGAATCTTCCTGCAATAACAATATTCATAACAAACTGTTATATAAAGTAAAATATTTCAGAATTACTGAACCCAGCGAATAATCTTCAGCAATTTTATTTCTTGCATTTATACCAGCTTTACAAATTATTTCCTTATTTCTAATCAACTGTACCAGAATCTCAGACAATGCTTTTACATCTCCTTCCGTATAAAGAAACCCGTTTTTACAATTCTCAATAACCTGAGAATTACCTCCCACATCGCTGGCCACCACAGGCAGGCCGCATGCCATTGCCTCCAGAACAGCATAGCTCAATCCCTCTGTCTTCGAATTAAGAGCAAAAACATCAAATGATTTAAGGTATTGTTCAACGTTATCCCGGCGTCCTGCAAATATCACATGCTCCAAAATACCGTATTGAACGCACATATCCTGTAATTCACTCTTTAACGGGCCGTCTCCTACAAGTACAAGCACTGCCGGAGTTTTGACCTGCTTTAAAACTGATTTAAAGGCAGCTATAAGTCCTGCATGATTTTTCACAGGCCTTAAGGCTGCAACACATCCTATCAGGACAGGTTTTTCCGGCAGGCCAAGGCTCTGTCTAAGTTTTTTTTTCTCCTCCGGCCCGGAGGGTGGTGAAAAAAACTTAGTATCAATTCCATTATCAATAATTGTGATGTGGGAAGCATCAATACCGGTCAGTTGGGCAAACAGTTCGGCTGCCATGCTGGAAACTGCGGTCAGACCATGGCTTAATTTCCACGATAAAAAAAACTGAATTTTTTTTATCGTGGAAAATTTCATGGTAATATCTTCAACTCCGTGAAAGGTCTGAATGCACCTGCACCCTGCAAGCTTTGAGGCAAGAGCAGCATCAAACCATGGAGCTATATTGTTCACATGAACAATATCCACACCTGTTTTCCGGAAAAGCGAGGCCAGCTTTTTAAAAGCAGAGAAGGATGGCCCTTCAATCTCCAGGGAGTGGCAGCAAATTGTATCCGGCAGATGGGACTTCATGGTCAGATCAGAACTCAAGCTGCAGACAGAATGCTTTACCGGCAAGTCTTTCATGCCTTTTATCAGCCTTACTATGCCCATTTCAGCTCCACCCGGGCCAAAACTGCCCACTATATGCATAACGTGCATCAAAAAAACATCCTTAAGCCAGATTATCCCTGACCTGTTCAATTCCGCGTGCAAGGGAATACAATGAAGGCACTCTGATATAATTATGCCTGGAGTTTTCAGCCATATCCGCCAGCTTAGACCGGGTCAGTTCTGAAAAAGTCATCACATTGAATCTGTTTTTATTTTCTGCCAGAAACCGGCACAGTTTTTTAAATCTTCTGATAATTACAGCCCTTGGCCTGACTTTTGTATACTGGACGTCATATGCCTTGATAAAACTGAAAGAATGGAGGATTATAACGATATTGCCAGGGCCGGCATCATTGGAACGATCCAGTGCATACCTCATTTCACGGAAGCTTACACCATTGATATCCATTGGCATGAACCGTGTGGAACGTACATGTGATTTTTCAATAAAGCTTGTGATTGGAAATTCATATATGCCCTCAAGTTCTGCAAGATCATTTATCTTTGTCTCAGGTATGAAACAAGTTTCATTGCAATAAGATCGTGCAAAAGAGCTGTCGATTAAAAAACCGGTTTCTTTCAGGGCTTTCAGCGTATTAAGATCAGCACCATAACACCCTGCCCTGAAAGCATTCAGGGACTTAACTCCATATCCTGCAAAAAGCTGTCTTGCTTCCTGCAGCAATTCAACCTGACGTTCAAATGAGTAATCAGCCATGAAATCGGAATACTTTAGTTTTCCAGGATTTTCACAGGTAAAATTCAGATAATTGGGATGAATATGCAATTGGATATCATGATTACGCCCCGATATATAAGCGCATATTTCAGCTGTTTCTTTTTCTCCAAAATAATATTTATTAAGGGCTTCCACAAAGAATACGGTTCTGAGCCCGTAATGATCAGCAATATCCATTATCATAGGAATCCCGAATCTGCGCTTGCCGATTATCCCGTAAATACGACTGTCATTGCCGACAGGAGTCAGGTCAGGGTTTTTAAAAGCGCCCCCAATACTGTGTTCAGTATCAATTGTTATAAAAACATTGACGGGTTTCATCGGATTTCCGCAAATAAACTCACCAACCGGTCCGTTACTGATTGTTCTGAATATTTTTCACATTCTTTCCTTGCATTGCTGACAAGTGCAGATGCCATATCCTGATTTTCAAGCAATTGTAATACTGCTGCTGCAAGCCCGTTATGGTCATTTTTATCCACAAGCAGCCCTGTTTTTCCATGTTCCACCATATACGGAATTCCGCCTGCATTGGTTGATACCACAGGCAGGCCGCATGCAAAAGCTTCAAGAATTGTTCCGGGCAGGTTATCAACATTCGATGCATTGATAAATATATCCGCATCATCATAATAATTCTGAATCTGACCGTGATCAACCATGCCATGAAACTTTACCACTTCTGAAAGTCCCCATTTCAACACTTTATTTTCAAGTTCTTCTCTGAGGGTTCCATCTCCTAATATATCCAGCCTGCTGTCAGGAAAAGCCTCCTGAATAAGCCTGAAAGCCAGAACAGCACACTCAACATTATATATTTTTTCAAGGCTGCGTGTAACGATAAGCCGGGGCCTGAAAACCTGCCTTTTTTTAAATTCAAACTGATCGAGATCAGCAATATTGGGAATAATTTCGGCCTTGATTGCAAAATAATCCCAGAAAACCTCCTGTAAAAACCCTGATGGTACAGTAATAAGATCGGCAGCCCGGATAAATGGCGCACTCAACCATTTCCAGTGGTCAAAAAAAACTGCAGCACCTCCTCCCCTGGCATTTAAAATCAATTTTTTCCCATAAAGTTTCACCAATATAATTCCGGGCAGAGTAATCCATAGAAAAAAATCAATAAACCCGGTCAGGAAATATACAATATCAGCATGATGTATCTTTTTTCTCAAATAAAAAAGAAACAGTGCTGTATTTAAAAATGTCCTAATTAACGGAATTTTTTCTGCGTACTTCAATCCACCAGGAAAGTCAATATTGGTGCGGGCTATAACCACATTTACACCCCTTTTTCTCAGACAGGAGGCAAGCTTCTCCGCCTGAATGGCCATCCCGCCATAGGGTGGCGGGATGGGAGATACAAGGCATATTTTTATTGGATTATCAGAATCTGAAATTATCATGTGACTTGTTCTGCTGTGTTCTGACGGGCATCTGCAATAAGCTGGGCCCTTTTAAGGAAAACCGGCATAAGAAGCATCCAGTAAAATTCTTCTATATAAATCATGCTTATGAAAATACCGGCTACTAAATAAGCAACATTGGCTATGGTAAGACCATAGGCATATAACCTGATCTTAATATGATCATCATCTTCAGAAGTATCTTTCCTTATCCTGAATAGGGTTTTAAAAGAATTATATATCAAAAAAAGCAGTATAAAAAGTCCCTGAAACCCTGTTTCAGCAAGACATCTGAAATAGGTACTGTGGGTATCACGGCCTTTTCTGTCAGGATCATACTGTCCAACATATTTTTTAAAATTATCCGCACCGATACCGAGGGGATGGTCTTTGGCCATCTGCCATGCAATCCCCCATAAAGCCAGTCTTCCCCTTGCAGAAGCATCTCTTTGCTGACCTTCAGCTTCTATTGTAGCAATCCGATTCCAGAAAAAAGTATCCGTCAAAGAGAAAAAAACTATTCCTGTCAATACAGCTCCGCTTATAATTAAAAGTCTGTATTTTTTTTCAGCTAAAAAAATTGCAATAACGAATGCCATGATTGCGGCCAGGAATGAACCCCGTGATCTCAGCAGTACCAGTGTATTCAAGGTCAAAACTGCATTTACCATGCAGAGCAATTTACCCACAAGCTTTGATTTTATAAAAATGACTCCTGTAATAGGCAGCATCATCACCATATGAGCTGCCAAGAAATTACTTTCAGCAAAATCTACACTGCCAATGCCAAAATTAAGTCTGTTATTTGTAAACATCCATTGAGGAGCAAAATAAGCATTATATCCCATATAAATATTACATAATATCAATGCCCAAAAAAAAATTTCAACTCTTTTAATATTTGTAATTATATGGCAACCAAAAAAAACTATTATAACAACCT
>CAYUOB010000054.1:0-20069 GCA_964446145.1 uncultured Desulfobacula sp. | reverse complement strand
TTGTAATGGGGCAGGAAATCGTCCATGGCTGGCTCACAAGCAAACGCAGCCAGCCGCTGCCTGTTCCCGAATCCATTGATGACATCAGTGAAAAAAATTTTCTGGTTGATTCGTGCAGAATGTGGACTGAAAACGGCCCGAAGATGAAAAGCCTTGAGCAGTCCATAAAAAAACACCGGGCATAAACAGCGCTCAAATGCAAACCGCCTGATTCATTTTCAAGGATAAGACCCTTGTTTGCCCGCATTTCTGCTGCACCATCCCGGTGAATTCCGATATATCGACCAGTTCTGAAACAGGCGGGAAAAAATTGTCATGGTGGTGGGGAATAACAATCTCCGGTTTAAGGATTTTTACATATTCAAAAGCAATTCTGCATATATCAGAATGTCCCTGCAAGGGAACCAGAAGAATCTCAACCGGTTTTTCTGCCATGACCTTAAGCTCATGCTCACAAGCGCCTGCACTGCCCCAAAAAAGGACATGCCTGCCTTCAATTTCAAACTGCCATGCCAATACCTGTCCGCACGGATATTTACTTAAAAGGCGCAGAGCCTGAAATATTCTGAAATTCATTTTTATCATGGTTCGTGCCAGAAGTTTTATGTCAAATTGCACATGACTGGTGAAAAAACCAGCAGCACGCATATATTTGAGATCAAATTCAGCAGAATCTGAAAATACAGGCACAATCAATTGCTTTTTCACTCCCCTTTTTGCAAGCAATGAACCTGTATCAGCCGAACAATAGACAGATGCGCCTGTATCAGCCACAATTTCGGGAATATCAAAAACATGGTCAAAATGGCCATGGGATATAAATATGCTGTGAACCTCATTGAAATCGCACGGCCTTATGCTCTGTTCCGGAAAGGCTTTTTCATTGCGGGTAAGGTAAGGGTCAAGTAAAATAACATGATTGCCAGTCCTTATTTTAAACCCTGCAGTGCCCAGCCATGTGATTTCCATATCTTTCCGCCCCGGTATTTTAATATCCTGCAAAAACAGATATTTTTCAATTAGTAATTGCTTTTACTCTCTGCACCCGGTAGTATAATGTATATTTCACCAGGATTCAAAGGGACATGGATGCAATGCATCATAAAATCCTTATCGCAGGAAAGGATGAATCATCTGTAAAAAGTATCTGCGGTATTATAAAAGCCATGGATATAGAATGCGGCTGTGCATTCAGTATAAAAAGCGCAGTCGAAAAAATAAAAAAAATCCCCTATCCTTTTTCCATGGTAATTTTTGATCACTCAGGAGATGACAACGAAGCAATGCTTTTCTTTGAACAGGCAATGCAGCTTTCTCCCAACACAACCAGGGTTATGCTGAGTTCAGCTCCTGATATAAATTATCTTATCAATGCCGTAAACATGGGCATGATCCAGAAATTCATCCTCAAACCATGGGAATATGAAGACCTTGCTAAGGCTGTGCACTCAGGAATCCGGCTGTATGAAATTTTTCTGGAAAACCAGAAACTGACTCAGCTTGCCAAAAAACAAAATTCCAGCCTGTTTGAGCTGAACTGCCAGCTCATGGAAACTGCAAAGGCACACAACAGAACTCTGCGGAAACTGGAACATGACATTGAAGAACTTAAGGAACAGATCGCCATGATCTGCCCTGAACCTGATATTGATGAGAATAACCTCATGACCATGATCCACAATGAGCTGAAAAAATCTCCCGGCAATGAATCAGATATCATTGAACAGATGTTCTGCAATGTCATTCAGAAACGTTACAGCCAGTTTCAGGACTCAGCCAGGAAAAACGGTTTTGAAATGCCTGATATCGGAGAAAAGGCCCAATGAAGGAAAAGACAAAACCAGGGCTTATTCTTCTTGAAAGCAATAAAGAGCTTTCAAAACGAGCTGAATCCATACTTTCTTCAGAAGGGTGGGAAGTATTCTGTGAGCATGATTCACAAGCTGCCGTTGACAGGCTTAAAATCCGGGAACAGCCCCATATCGCCCTTTTTTTATGCAGTTTCAGGCTGCCGGACATGGAAGGGGATAAAATTCTTGAACAGGCAAGATCTGTCTCTCCTTTCACCCAGAGAATGCTCATGATACCTGTTGAACACACGGACATGATCATCAATGCCATAAACAATGCCCAGATTCATGCCTGCATTACAATCCCCTTCAATGACAGGGATCTTGCCGCCAGGGCCAGAGCCTGCTTTAAAAGATTCAGACATGTATTGAAACAGCAGCAGCTGGAAAGAATTACCATCCATCAGAACCGGCAGATGTTCAAGGCCGCAAAAAAACTGAAAAAAAAAGATGCTGTTTACAAGGCATTGATTGAAAAGAAAAAACTTGAAAAACTGGATCTTGAAAAAAAGCTGAAAATACTGAAAGGGCTGACCCGTCCTGACCCTGAATATTTCAAGGACAGGTTCATTGCCGAATACAAACACATCAAACATCTGTTTGACAGAATTGCAGACCATTACAATATCACCATGCCTGATTTCAAACCGGAAGAAGTGCTTGCCATGACACCTGATCCGGAAAACAGCACCACCCATATCTCCACTGATATAATTAATGATATAATAGGGTACACTTCTGCAAAGGCGATGGAAAAAGCTATTATGGACTTATCTGAGGCCGAAAAGCTGGAGTCTGTGGAAAATGACCTGTTCGAGATTTTAATTTCAAAGGACCAGACAAAGGCATATATAAGACAGATAAAGCAGCCGGGCCCGGACATGCCCCGGCCCGATCTTTCATATATTCTTGATCTGATGCGTGAAAAACAGATCAGTTTCGGTATTGTGGATGATGAAGCCATTGAAGAATGGCTGGAAAACAATCCAGATGAAAAATTTCTGATTGCCGCAGGCGAAGAACCTGTCCCGGGTACAGACGGAAAGGTAAAATATCATTTTAAGACCGATTTTACCAACCCCGGAAAAATCAATGAAGACGGCACAATTGATTTCAGGCAGAGAGGAGATATTCCATATGTGAGCTGCGATGACCTTCTCGGGGAAAAAATCCCTCCGCAGCATGGCAAACCCGGCATAACAGTTTCAGGCACTCCCATTGCCGTACAGGAGGTGGCAGACCCTCCATTCACATCAGGGCCGGGCACCAGGCTATCTGAAGATGGTCTTGAAATCCGTGCAGACACCGATGGACAGCCCTACCTGGATGCGATGGGAACAATATCAGTAAATCCTGAACTTGTTATAAAGGCAGATGTTAATTTTGAAACAGGCAATATAGACTTTAAAGGAAATATAATTGTAAAGGGCATGGTAAAACAGGGATTTTCCGTAAAAGGCACAAGCCTGACTGCCCGGGAAATTGACGGCGCAGCCATTGAGGTCTCAGGAGACCTTAATATATCAGACGGAATAACCAATGCAGAAATCAAGGCCCAGGGGCATATTTATGCAAAATTCATCAACCATTCGACCATATACGGATTCAAGGATCTTTGCGTTTCAAAGGAAATCATTGATTCAACCATACTTTTAAGCGGTACATGCAAAAATGTATCGGGCCGTATAATTTCCTCAAAAATTGCAGCAAGACAGGGAATTGAAGCAGGCAGCGTAGGTACTGATTCCTCTGTACCCTCCCGCCTGAAAATCGGAGTGGATGCACACATAAATCACATGATCCGCCAGATTGATGAAAAGATACAATCCCAGACTGATCTGGCAGGCTCATTAAAAGAACAGATCAGAAAACTGGAAAACCAGGACAAAGACATTTATCAGCAGATCTCTGAAAAAGCCTATATTCAGGACAGAGCCCAGATACTGATAAAGGAAACCCAGAATCTGAACGAAATAAATACTCTGAAAAAAAAGGCAGCAAAACTGGAGCAGGAGCTTAATGCCATTTTTGAAATCCAGGATCAGATAGCAGGAGAGCTTCAGCAGGCGAACACGCACATGGCCAATGTCAACGAAAAAATAAAATCCCTTGAAGAAGAAAAAGAGACATTAAAACAATTTTTACAAACCAATTCTCCTTTACCTGTTATGACCGTGGCAAAAACAATTATTCAGGATTCTGTTGTTCAGGGCCCTCACGCCTCTGTCATCATCAAGGAAGATATTTCACGATGTAGGATTCATGAAACAGCACTTGAGGAAGACGATGAAATCATTGGATATGAAATGAAAATATCAGATCTTTAAATGTCTGTTCTGTATCTGTCGGATATTTCAGCCTTTTCATAATGAATGTGCAAGATTCAGGTATGACATGCCTTCTTTGGTTCTGCCACGTTTCATGCATCCATTGCCGTAGATAATACATTTTTTCTTCAATACATTTTTTGCCTTTACAGCCTGATCCTGTGTCAGAATACCGGACTTGATGAGTTTGACCAGAGAATGAATCCTGAATCTGTCCTGGGAACGCAGTTTTGAAAGCTGATCCTCATGACCGCCCCGTTTTATTGTATATGGTTTATCAATCAGAAAAACGGGAGTATCAGCACTTATCCTCAGCCACATATCATAATCCTCGCATACGGTCATGGCTTCATCAAAAAAACCTTTCATGTCAAAAACAGTTCTTTTCATCATCACTGCTGACGGGCTGATAAGGCACATGTTCAAGCAAGGTTCAAATATCATTCCCGAGGGTTTTTTATGTTTGATCCTGGGGTTTACCCTTCTGCCGTTTCTGATCCAGATTTCTTCAGTCTGACAGATCATTGCGTCAGGATGTTCCGTAAAAAAATCCACCTGACAGGATATTTTTCTTTTATCCCACATATCATCTGAATCAAGCAGGGCAATAAATTCTCCTCTGCTTTTTCTGATTCCGGTATTTCTTGCAGCGCTTACACCCATGTTTGCCTGCTTCAGCACAATAATATCATTATTATACTGTTCAAGCAGTTCAAGGGTATTGTCAGTTGATCCGTCATCAACCACAATTAATTCCAGCGCAGGATAATCCTGGGCCAGCACTGAATCAACAGCCTGGTTTATTGACCAGGCCCGGTTAAAAGTCGGCAGGATAACACTGACAAGGGGGAGGGCTGCGCCGGAAACACCTAATTTATCCAATTTATCTTCCTGTGCTCTCTTTGAACAGCTTTTTTATATTTATATTTTGGATATCCGAGAATAAGGGCAATGATAATTTTTTCAATGAATTCCTGTTCAAGCAGCCCGACCGGGCATATTTCTGCACAGAGCCCGCATTGTCTGCATTTTTCCAGGTCAATCCCATTTTTCATTTTCCAAATATCCCTTTCCGGAACCGTTATAAAATAATTGTAATAATAAGGTATGGGCAGGGTCATGGCAACAGGAAAATTCTCTTATGATTTCGCATCATGAACGCAAAAAGGCTTAACCATTAAACTTTTCTTAACCCATTTTTTTTGCTTGCTTTTTTGAATAAAATAAAAAAAAATAAATTTAGCCCGGTTAATTGATACTTATCCTTGACATACGAATTTAAATCGCTTAATGAGGAGCCTTAATTTACAGATAGTGATTATCTAATATGAGGACATTATGGCAAAAGGTAAAACAGTCAAACATTTGATTGACAGAGAATGGTGCAAAGGGTGCGGCATCTGCATTCACTTCTGTCCGAAAAACGTTCTGGAATTTGACAGGCACGGCAAAGCGAAGGCAGCAAGACCCGAAGACTGCATTGCATGCAGAATGTGTGAACTTCGGTGCCCGGATTTAGCAATACAAATCATAATAGAGCAGGAAGGGGAAAATGGAAAATAAAAACAATATCCGGTTTGTGCAGGGTAATGAAGCCTGTGTGGAAGGGGCAATCTATGCAGGCCTGGATTTTTTCGCCGGCTATCCGATCACCCCGTCCACAGAAATTGCAGAACATCTTGCCTACAGGCTTCCTGAAAAAGGCGGCAAATTTGTACAGATGGAAGATGAGATTGCATCTCTGGCAGCTGTGATAGGGGCTTCTCTTACGGGCAACAAATCCATGACCGCAACCTCAGGGCCTGGATTTTCCTTAAAACAGGAAGCACTGGGATATGCATGCATGGCTGAAATCCCATGTGTGATTGCAAATGTGCAGAGGGGTGGCCCTTCAACAGGCAATCCCACCCATGTAAGCCAGGGCGACGTCAATCAGGCCAGATGGGGCGCACACGGCGATCATTCAATAATCGCACTTACTGCATCAAATCACCAGGATATATTCAAAATCACTGTTGAAGCATTTAACATGGCAGAAACCTACCGCACCCCTGTTGTTCTCCTTCTGGACGAAGTAACAGGTCATATGCGTGAAAAGCTTGTTATACCTGAAAAGGGAGAGATTCCCGTTGTGGAGCGTCTCAGGACTTCGGTCAAAAAAGGTGTTGATTACCATCCCTACCTGCCGAGGGAAGACGGGCGGCTGCCCATGTCTGACTTTGGAAACGAGCACAGGTATAATGTCACAGGGCTTTTTCATGATATGTGGGGATTTCCCAACAACAGCCCCAAGGTTGTAAGTGAACTTTTACGCCACCTTGTTGACAAAATAGAAAACAATGTGAATGAAATCTGCAGATACAATGAATACTGGCTGGATGATGCAGACTATATCCTTATTTCATATGGTTCATCTGCAAGATCCGCCATTCACATGGCAAAAAACAGGCGTGCAAGGGGTATCAGGATAGGAGTTCTGGAGCTCCAGACAATATGGCCCTTCCCTTCAGACATGATAAGGGAAAAATGTGCAGGGGCCAAGGCTGTCATTGTGGTTGAGATGAACATGGGCCAGGTTGTAACCCAGGTGAAAAATGCCGTTGACAACCCCCATAATGTATTTCTTGCAAACAGAATAGACGGGGAACTCATATCCCCCAACAATATAAAAAGTGTTCTGAGAATGATCCAGGGTAAGGGGGTGTAAAAATGACAAAACAAAAATTTGACATTAAAGATTATATCCGGCCAAGGTTCTTTCCCCATCTCTGGTGTCCGGGATGCGGGCATGGAATTGTCCTCAGTTCCCTTCTCAGGGCAGTATATGAACTGGATCTTGATAAAAATGATATTGTAATGACATCAGGCATAGGGTGTTCATCAAGAATCTCAGGATATGTTGATTTTCATTCTCTGCATACAATACATGGAAGAGCCCTTGCCTTTGCAACGGGAGTCAAGCTTTCAAAGCCTGAGCTCAAGGCAATCGTTCCCATGGGCGACGGAGATGCCCTTGCCATAGGCGGCAATCATTTCATACATGCTGCAAGGCGTAATATTGACATAACTGCAATTGTCATGAACAACAGAATTTACGGCATGACAGGAGGCCAGTTCTCACCATTGTCAGGAAGCGGGAAAAAAGCCACCACAGCGCCATATTCAACAATTGACAGAAACTTTGATGTTGTGGAACTTGCAAAAAGCGCAGGAGCAACCTTTGTGGCAAGATCAACTACCTTTCATGTCAATGAATGCAAGGATATGATCAAAAAAGCGATTTCCCACAAAGGGTTTTCAGTGGTTGAAATTCTTACACAATGCCCGACATATTACGGCAGAAAGAACAAGGAAGGAGATGCCGTCCAGATGCTGGAAGGATATAAAGCAAACACTGCAAAAATCGGTTCAAAAAGACTCAAAGACAACCCAGGCCTTATCCAGAGAGGAATCTTTGTTGAAGACACAGATGTTCCTGAATATTGTGAAGCCTATGATAAAATCATCAAAAAGGCAATGAAAGGAAAAGCATAATGGAGCGTTCAAGACTTGTTTTTTCAGGCTCTGGCGGACAGGGTATCATCACTGCCTCGATTATACTGGCAAAAGCTGCTGCAATCTTTGACGACAAGAATGCCATCCAGTCCCAGAGCTATGGAGCTGCTGCAAGGGGCGGAGCCACAAGAAGTGATGTGATAATTGATGATTCCACAATATTTTTTCCCAAGGTGATCCAGCCCAATATACTGATATGCCTCACCCAGGAAAGTTATAACAAATTTGCCCCCGTTATCAGGCCGGGCGGGCTTCTTCTTGTGGATTCAAAATATGTTGATATTGAAAAAAAGGTGGATGCCAAACATATTTCCCTTCCCATGTTCGACACTGTAATGGAAAAAATAGGCAAACCCATTGTTTTCAATATATGCATGCTGGGAGCTCTGATCGGTATCTCTGAAATCATCAGGCCGGATTCCATACTGAAGGTGCTTGAAACCACCATACCTTCTGATTTCATGGATATAAACAGACAGGCCCTGGACATCGGCCTTGAAATGGGAGAAAAGCAAAAATACTGATAATATGTACAGGCCGGGCTGTTTTTTCAGGCCAATGCCCGGCCTGTCCGGCCATGATTATGAAGATTCGGTTCCGTGCTGATCCCCCTGTGGATTTGCCCTTGGAAAAAGGTCCTCCAGGCCAAGGTCTCTTATTTTCCGGAGGCAGTCATCCAGTGCAGCCTTTTCATCATCACCAGCTCCCTGATGTTCCGGTTTTGCCACAATATTCACAAGATTGGGCACAGCAATGAACTTGCCCGCAAGATTACCCTGTATTTTCTCATGAACATCAATATAAATCATTCTGCCGTTCCTGATCAGATTATACCTGCTTACCCTGGTAAGTATGTCATCTCTGTGAAGGTCCATGTATGATTTTTCTCCTTGTATATTTTTTAAGGCAATTTACATGGTTTTCCATTGTTTGAAAAGTTTTTATTGGATTTTGGGCCTGAAACTTGGTAATCAGAAAAAATTTCAATGATTTTAAAGGAGCCATAAATCCATGCATAAAACCGGCCGATCATCCCTTGTTGCCGACTGGAACACGCTGGACAGGGTTTTCATAAAACCTGAAAATGAGCGCTGCAGAAAAACACTGGTAAAATATATGGAACAAATCCTGTTCGGACTCCATGATTTTTTGAACAGGCATGTGGGCGTGACAGAGGAAATCAGCCTGGTCAGGCTTGCTGAAGAATACACTGATACAGTGATCAATAAAGACCCCCAGAAAAAACTGGCTGATGTGATCCGGGACATAATAGATGAAATTGCGCCAAGGGCTGTAAATGTTGCTTCCCCCTATTTCATAGGCCACATGACATCTGCCATCCCCTTTTTCATGGTTCACCTTAAAGCCATAACAGCAGCCCTGAACCAGAATGTCATCAAGCTTGAAACATCAAAGGTATTGTCCATACTTGAAAAACAGGTGCTTGCCAAGATACACAGAATGATTTACAGGTTTGACGAATCATTTTATTCTGAGCATGTTCAGAATGTTGATACAAGCCTGGGCGCTTTTACAACAGGAGGAACAACCGCCAATCTGACAGCCCTGTGGGTTGCAAGAAACAAAAGTTTTCCTCCAAAGGGCGACTTTAAAAGCATTGAAGCTGACGGGATTTTCCATGCTTTCAGAGCACATAATCTTGAAAGAGGAGTTATCCTTGTTTCCAGGCGCGGGCATTTCTCCCTTAAAAAAGCAGGAGGAATATTAGGGCTTGGCAACAACAGTATAATACCCATGGAACTTGATTCAAAGGGCACCATTGACCTTGCCTGTCTGAAAGAAACAATCAGACGGTTCAGATCAGATCCTGCAACAAGAATAATTGCAGTCGTGGGAATTGCAGGAGCCACTGAAACAGGCATGATTGACCCTTTGCCTGAACTTGCACAGATATGTGAAGCCAATGGAATACATTTCCATGTTGATGCTGCATGGGGCGGGCCCGTGCTTTTATCCGAAACTTATTGCCACCTGCTTGAAGGCATTGAAAGAGCAGACTCGGTCACCATTGACTGCCACAAACAATTTTACATGCCCATGACATCCGGAATGGTATATTTCAAAGACCCCAAAGCACTGGATAATATTGTATACCATGCAAGCTATGTCAACAGGCCGGGAAGTGTCGACCTTGGAATCAAAACCCTTGAAGGATCAAGGGAAGCCAACTCCCTTATTCTGGACAGCGCCCTTAAAATCATGGGCTCAAGGGGTTATGGGCTCATGATTGACCACGGTATTGAAACTGCGGCAGAATTTGCTGAAATGATAAAAAAACGCAGATTTTTCCAGCTTGTGACCCCGCCGCGCCTCAATATTCTGACCTACAGGCTTGTGCCCCCTGATATAAAACACAAGCTTGAAACATCAAAAGAAAAAACAAGAATAGAACTTGAGGCAATTGTGGATAAAATCAATATCAGGCTTCAGAGAATCCAGAGGGAAAACGGAAAAAGCTTTGTATCCAGAACCAAACTACCGGTAAATGCTGATACACCCGGAGAATCGGTTGTTTTAAGATGTGTGATAATGAACCCCATGACCACACCCGAGATACTAAATGAAATCTTGGATGAACAGGAAATGATTTTCAATACAGAAATAAAAAACCGTATCTGTCAATCCCTGCCCTGATATTTACCTCATTTCTGGAGAGCTTTTGCCTGAAGGGTCAAAAACTGTTTTTCAAGCTTGCAGAACCTGTGTTTCATTATCACAACATGGCTGTACATTGTTTCATATGCAGTCTGATGATCCCTTGATGCAATGGCCTCATAAAGAAAGGTATGAATATCACGGTCATGCAGATAGGTTGTATGCTCATCCAGCACCTCAAGGAACTGCTGTAAAAACTGCATCATACTGCGCATGAGAAAGGAAAAAAAAGGATTTCCGCTCAGTTCGGATATATTTTTATGAAATTCAACATCCAGATTAATCCTTTCACGTATATTTTGTGCTGATTTTCCCCTGCATACAAGGTCTTCCAGCTGGCGAAGCTGTGATTCAGAAGCTTCAAGAGCAGCCATTCTTGCACTTTCAGGTTCAATTAAAATTCTGACATCGCACAGATGCTTTATGGTCATGGAACGCATGGTGACAAGGTCCGCCAGCAGAGTTGTCATACCCTGAGAGTGCAGAAGATTGCATACAAAAGTTCCTCCTTTGCTGCCCCGCCGAGCCTCAAGATAACCCTGGGCCTTGAGAACACCAAGCGCTTCCCTTACAAGGGCACGCCCCACTCCGAACTGCCTGGCAAGAGCCTCTTCCCTTGGCAGTGTGTCCCCGGGCCTATAGTGCTGCAAAAGGATATCACGCTTTATGCTCATTACAATCTCATTGAACCTGGGAGGAGTCTGCCTTGGATTTTTATCCGTATCTGTCATGGTATCAGACCTCGCATTAATACATCTCCACGTACAAAATAATATTATCTTTCATCTTATCCCTTTTGATGGATAAAAAACAATTACGCAGTTCTGGATATCACAATAAAAAAAACCGGGCAATAAATATGTCAGCCGGCAAATAAGTATTATCAAACCATAGCCCCGATGAAACAGCACGGGCATGCCTAGGCATAAACCTGAAAATATTTTATTCTTTATTGACAAAAAATATATTGTTCTGCTATCAAAAGTATGACATTTAAAATATATCAACATTAATTAAACCTTATTTCAGGATAAATATAATGGAACTTCCCATAGATTTTGACGGCATTACCGCCATGTTCCGGGCAGCATCCGAGGACGGGCGCAATTTTTTGTACGAATATGAAGTTTACGGGCTTCTGGCAAGATCAGGGGCAGAAACCCCGCCCCAGTGCAATTTTATTCCAAGGGGCTCCAGGCCATCTGATGACACCCTGAATGCATTCAAAGGGGAAAAAACCGTTCTTAAAATAGTTTCTCCCTTTATCATACACAAAACAGAGGTCGGGGGGGTCAAGATCGTTAAAAATGAGACCAACCGTATCCGATCTGCTGTACGCCGCATGTTCTATGAGGTGCCGGAAAATTATACAGCCCTGCTGGAACGCTATCCTTCTTTGGCACCTGAACCATACAGAGGACTTTCCGGAGCATCTCTGACAGCCGCTGTGACAAGGGACATCAAGGGCGTTCTCCAGGTACAATTCATGCCCCCGGACTCTGCTGCATTCGGCAATGAACTTATTGTGGGACTGCGCAGGACAAGGGAATTTGGTACAATTATCAGCGCAGGGCTTGGCGGCACAGACACAGAGCTTTACGCACAGCGGTTCAGGAAAGGCCAGGCCATTGTGGCGGCTTCAGTTGAAATGAATGATGGTCAGACCTTTTTCGAAATGTTCAGGCACACCATTTCCTACAGAAAACTTGCAGGGCTTACCCGCGGACAGCGCAGAATTGTAATGGATGAACAGCTCATTGAATGCTTTGAATCCTTTATCCGCATGGGGCACCATTATTCAGATTCCAATCCAGATGCCCCCTTTGTAATTGATGAGCTTGAGATCAACCCCTTTGCATTCTGTGATTATCTTATGGTACCTCTGGACGGGCTGTGCAAATTTTCACGTCCCGCCTGCCTGCCTGCAAAAAGGCCCATCAAAAAGATAGACAAACTTCTGCACCCAGAACATATTGGAATCATAGGGGTTTCTGCCACAAGAAAAAATTTCGGCCGCATAATAATGGATAATATACTGGCACAGGGTTTTAAAAAAGACAATCTCATAATATTCAAAAAAGGCATTGAGGAAATAGACGGAGTAAAATGCCTGCCTGACCTGAAAGCCCTGAAATCCCATTCTTTTGAAAAACTTGACCTTTTTATTGTGGCAGTGGGTGCATCCCAGGTTCCGGATCTGGTGGACGAATTGATGAACCTTGATGCAGCTTCCAGTGTCATGCTCATTCCGGGAGGCATAGGGGAAACAAGAGACAGCAGGGAACGTGCCGCCAGCATAATTGAAAAAATCAACGCGGCCCATGCTGCAGGAGGCAAAGGGCCTGTGTTTCTGGGGGCAAACTGTATGGGAGTGATTTCAAAACCAGGCGGATATGATACCTGGTTCATACCGGAACAGAAACTGCCCAAACAAAGAGAAAATTCATACCACAGGGCTGCCCTGATCAGTCAGAGCGGAGCTTTCATGCTGCACAGAAGCCATCAGTGCCCGCATATGAACCCTGCATATATGATTTCCATGGGTAATCAGACAGACCTTACACTTGGAGATATGGTTCATTATTTCAAATCATCAGAAAATGTGGATGTAATTGCAGTATATGCAGAAGGATTCAACTACATGGACGGGCTTGAATTCTGCAAGGCCGTGCGGCAGGCTGTCCTGGCAGGCAAAGAAGTTGTATTTTACAAAGCAGGCCGCACACTGGAAGGCAGGGCTGCCACATCCAGTCATACAGCATCACTTGCAGGCGATTACATGGTATGTGAAACCTGTGTACAAAAAGCAGGAGCCATTGTTGCAAGAACATTTTCAGAATTTCAGGACCTTGTTATATTGTGTGAAACACTGAATAAAAAAACCATAAAAGGCAACCGCCTTGCAGCGGTCAGTGGAGCCGGGTTCGAGGCTGTTGGAATGGCAGACTCAATACAATCAGATGATTTTCAGATGAAACTTGCGCAGTTCAGCAAAACAAGCATAAAAAAAATCACTGACATTCTGAAACAAAAAAAATTATCCGAATTTGTCACCCTGTCCAATCCCCTTGATATTAACCCTGCAGCAGATGATGAAGCCCATGCACTGATCACCGGGATATTGACAAAGGATAAAGGTGTGGATGCTGTGGTGATCAGCCTTGATCCCATGTCTCCTGCCATGAAAACCCTGGACAACAGAACAATACCTGCCTTTGACATGAACATGGAAGACAGCATAAGACACAGGATTGTAAATGTAGCGGAAGCTTCTGATATTCCAGTGGTTGCTGTGGTTGACGGAGGCAGGCTTTACGATCCGTTGCGTGATGCACTCATGGAAAATCATATCCCTGTATTCACTGTATGTGACAAGGCAGTTGCTGCACTTTCACTTTATATCCAGGGCAGGCTTGCAGCAGAGGTGATCCGCAGCCGGGACAAGCTATAGGCACGGCATCAAAAACAGGCCAGGGTATTGACGTAATACCTGTTTTCCGGTTATGAGAAAAGGACACCAAAAACTTTTTTCATCACAGGAGAAAAATATATGGCTTCCCTGTTTGAACCGGCGGCAATTGGCAGTCTGAAACTTAAAAACCGGCTTGTAAGGTCTGCAACATGGGAAGGAATGTGCGACCCGGACGGCAGGCCTTCTGCAAAATTGATTGACTATTACAAAACGCTTGTAAAAGGCGGAATCGGACTGATCATCACAGGGTATACCTATGTAAGCCCGGAAGGCAAACAGCTTCCCGGCAAAATGGGAATCTATACAGATAAATTCAAAAATGATTTCAAGCGCCTTACACAGGCAGTCCATGACCTTGGCGGAAAAATAGCGATTCAGCTTGTTCATGCAGGAGGCCAGGCTGACCCAAAGGCGGCGGGCCGTGTGCCTGTTGCGCCTTCAGGAGTTGCCTTTCCGTCATTTCCCCAGGTACCCCAACCCCTTTCCGTTCTTGAAATCGAAGCCATTACAGATTCTTTTGCAAAAGCTGCCAGACGGGCTATGGAATGGGGGTTTGATGGTGTCCAGATTCATGGGGCACACGGCTATCTTGTGGGCCAGTTTTTATCCCCGCTTACAAATCAGCGTACAGACGCCTATGGAGGCAGCCTTGAAAACAGGAGCAGATTCCTGTTCGATATATTTGACAAAATCAGGATACAAACAGGAAAGAGCTATCCTGTATTCATCAAAATGAACGGTTCAGACAATATTGAAAACGGATGGTCTGCGCAGGAGGCTGTCCAGATTGCAGCAAGGCTGTCTGATTCAGGAATAGATGCCATTGAGGTATCTTCTGGTACAGCATCATCAGGAAAAAAAGGCCCTGCACGAAAAAAAATAGATTCTCCTGAAAAAGAGGCTTACAATCTTGAGCTTGCATGCATGATCAAGGAGAAGGTATCATGCCCTGTTATGTGCGTGGGCGGATTCAGGACATCTGCAACGGCTGAGAATGCAGTAAAAAATTACAACATGGATTTTATTTCTGTTTCAAGGCCCCTGATCAGGGAGCCGGATCTCCCCCTGAAATGGGAAACCGGCAGGACACAACGCTCTGAATGCATATCCTGCAACAAATGCTTTATCCCCGGAATGACAAAGGGAGGCATTTACTGCGTTGCAGCCGGCAAAAAGACAAAATAGATGGTTCATATCCACCCCTATCCGGTGGTTCATATGAACCACCACCAATGCAGCACAAAGGAATTCTCCTGGCACCATTCAAACTAACTCATTGATTTCATTAAATTTACCCGCTTAAAATGCAGTTATGACAATTCAGGCATGGTTGTTGCTCTGTATTTGTGCATCATGAATCGAGCTAATAAAAACAAGAGGTAAAAAATTTATGAAAACAATACAATTTTTCCTGTTCTGCTGGGTATTTTTATTATGTGCTGCATTTGGTGCACAGGCAGGCGCAAAAAATCAGTTAAGGATAGTAAATGATACCCAGATCAATTTCAACGAGGTCTCAGGGCCCGGAAAAGCAGCCTCATCCCTGACCAATGGAACCAATTATATTGAAAATCTGAACCTGTATGCCAGGGGCAACCGTGACAGGCTCAACTATAATTTCAATATTGGCGGAAGAACCACAAATGACAGGCGTTATGATACCGCTGAATTTGCCCTGACTTCCCTTAAGGGCCATTTTGATTATCTAAGCCATCAGGTTGATGCAGGGGACATTTTTGAATCCTATTCAAAATTTTCCCTTGATTCCAGCCTTAAGGGCACAGCCTACAAATATTACAATGAGACAGACAATCTTCCAAATGTATCTGTTGTATACGGAGTTGCCTATCCGAGATGGGAAAACCTGTGGCAGGGGTACGGCCTTACCACGGTTCAAAGACAGGTGCTTGCAGGAAACATAACCCACGATATAAGCCCTGTTCTGACAGCAGGGCTTTCACTTGTGCACAGCGATGATTCAGAGCCTGTAACAACAGCTGATCCCCTTTATGATAATAATGTATATGCAGTAAATTTTAATTATACCCCCATTCCAGGACTCACACTCAAACTTGAAAGCGCAATTTCAGATACTTCGGAGAACTATGCAGGCAGGACACATTCTGGAAATTTTCATGGCAATGCCCAGAGGATCGAGGTCATTGGCGATGGAGCCCCAAGCCGTGTGATACTGGAATATGAAAGAATCAGTCCCAAGTTCTAAAGTCTTACAGGTTCTGCCACCGCAGACAAAGAGCTGTTCTTTTCGTCCTGGCGTTACAGATACAATAAAAAAATATCCACCAACCTTGGTTTTTTATGGTTCAGAAATCATATCAACGGCTCACCTCTGATGAGCCATACCTGGCAGCCAAAGGCAGGCATCAATATACGCAAACTTTTTGGAAGGCGTTATGCCAATTCAAGCCTTTCATACAAACTTGAAAGAAAAAAAGACAATTCCCTTTCCACCCTTAACCATTATCTTACCCTGACCCACAGTGACCGCTACGGGATTGTGGACAATTCCACCACCCTGGGTCTTAACAGCTTTGACACGGACAAGGGTACACGCAACGAACTTGACTACACTGCCAGCACAACTTTCAATGCAAGGTTCAGAAAAAACGGCTATGTGATCAAACCAATGATAAGCGGGGGCACTTTTTTCTATGAAAATCAGCTGATACACCAGACAAACCAGGTATTACAGTATTCCATCGGCCTTGGCCTTGACATTCCCAAAAGGAGGATATACTCAAAATTCACCGTTGGCCAGAATAAACTGCATGCATTCGGCCAGGACAACTCAGACAAATGGTTCACAAGATTTCACATATATTTCAGGCCAAAACTGCTTGGTTATCTGAACCAGAGCACATTTTCCCTCAGGGGTGCCATCAATGACTACAGTTTCTCAACAGGCACCAGGGATTTTATGGAAAAAACAATTTCTTTGGGAATCAATATCCCATTCAGCATAAAATAAAAAATACCGGCAAAAAGGAGCAGCCATGAAAAAAATTTCAATATCAGGTCTTATACTAATAATACTTATCCTGGGTTTTGCCAGTACAGGCCAGGCCAAATGGTGGATTTTCGGAAAAAGCGCAGAAGGCATAAGAATCAATTACCTTTACATGAACCGGATTTCCTTTGACAATTCAATTGATCCTGACATAACCCTTTTCAGGTCAGGCCTTATTGATGGCAATATTGTCATAAAAGGCAGGGCAAGCGTTTCAAAAGGCAGCATAGGAGCAGTGCAGATAACCACTGACAACAAAGAGACATGGCACAGGGCCAAACTTGCCAGAAACGGATCTTTTGAATTTGCATTTATGCCCAGGACAGATGAAATCTATAAAATATATATTAAAATCATGGATACCACAGGCAGAACAAATGATGTTGATGCCACATACAAAAAAGTCAAAGTGGTTGATCAGGATATTTCAGGCCTTGTGAGGAAAACCCTTCAAAAATTATTTGAATCGTATCAGGAACAGGATATTTCAAGGTTCATGCGCTATGTAAGCCCCAGGTTTGAACCGGATGAAACCCTGCTGGATACGGCTGTCAGAAAAGATTTCAACGCATTTGACTATATTCAGATCCAGTATGTGATCAATACGATTGCCATGGGAGGCAAAGGCAGAGCCTATGTTTCCATTAACTACAACCGTTCAGTTGTATCTGCCAGAACCGGAACCGCACTTTCCGATCATGGATTGACCGAATTTGTTTTCACAATGGAAAATGCAGTGCCAAAACTTGCCAGGGTCAAAAATCCTCTGCTGTTTGGCTTGAGTGATGCATCCAATATTGCCACAGGCTCTGTAAATTCAGGTTCAAACAACCCCATCCTTCTGGTGGACACCAATGGCAATGTTCTTGAAAAACCTTTTTCAGATGCAATCACAATAATTGAAAACGACAACACCTTTCCCGAGGAGAGCAGCAACTCCAGCAGTACAAGTTCCACAGTGGTATCCGGCACAATAACCGTGGTCAACGGAATCAATATAATCCAGGGGTATCCATTCCATTACACGGCATTTGCACCCAACGAGCTTGGGGCTCCGGCAGGAAGCAATGTCAAATACCTTGGGACAACTGACATTGATACTGTCACATCTGTTACGGTATCGCCGGCTGATGCGGATTTTATCACTATCTACCCTGATGCCTCAGGCCACAGTTATGCCGTAAAATTCACAGACAACAAATACATGCTCATACAGCATACAGCAGGGGCACAGATTGGTTCGACCATAAAATACAGGCTTCAGACAGACGGAACCTCAAATTTTTAAATGAAAAAACTTAACATATTGTTAATTGCGGCCTTTGTTGTTTGTCAGGGTGTCTGTCATTCACAGGCAGGCTCCCTGTTCACAAAGTCCAGTGAATTTACCAAAGCCGCAACCTACGGCATGAATATTGCCACCTACACTGCCGAAAAAAAGAACGGCAAGGAAGCTGCAGCCAAACTGATGGAATTTGATGTCCTGTTCGACCTGGCAGGAAAGGGAGAAGAATTTCTGCTTAACGGCGACCCGGATGCATTTCCGAAGTTCAAGGATAATGTACTGAAAATAAAGCTGGTACTGGATAAGATTGCAGAAGTTGCCTCAAAACTCGGCAGCGGCAATTATGACGAAGCTGCCATTGCAGGAATCGACACCATGGTGGGGCTTGTCAATCATCCGGTTGTAAACGCCACCTGGGAAGCCATCAAGCTGACCATTGAATCCCGCAAACTGGTGCAGGATTCCAAGGCAGCCCTTGAGATCGAAACCCTTTACAATATAGTGAACCGTGACAGGCGCCTGATCAGGACAGGCAGTGCAGACACCCCTGCCCTGATACCTGTGGATTCCGGAACAATAACATATTTCTTCAATAAATATCTTATTGTCAATGCATCCACAAGGGCGCTTGTAAAAACCTATGTCAGAAAAACATTGGGAGAAGAATTTCCTGAAATGCCGGCAGGTGCAAGGATATGGGCAGGAATCACATTCACAACAGATGCCGTAAAAACAGAATATGAGCTTAAAAAACTTGAAGAATACAAAAACACCTCAAGGCGCTGGATAAAAGAGCTGCTCCAGGACCTTAACAAACAGGTAAAAGCCCAGTGGGCTCAGACAAGAGCTCTTCAGCAGGCCCAAAAATTCAAGGTGTTTTATTCTCGCGTGGGCAGGGCATTCAAAAATATGCACTCTGCCATGGAATATTTCGCAAAAATCACCAGGCTTAAAAAGGAAAAGGACAAATTCCCAGGATATCTGAAAAAATTCAATAAACAGACAGATACCCTGATATCCAGGTACAGCACATTAAAGGATACCCAGTTCAGGGCAAAAATGGATATCCGCGCCAAATTATATGAAATTGCAAAACAATGCCACGTATTTGCAGTAAATTCCATGATAATTGATGAATTCAATCTAAAGGATTCCTTTGAAAAGCTCCAGATCAGGTGCCTTAAATTCATCAACCAGATTGACAAAAAAGCTGAAGACAACGAAATCAGAACGGCACAGGCCCTGACAAAACCCACCACCCAGAGAAACGGTTATCCTGTTGACTCCCGTGACATCAGGTATGAAAAAATGATGCTGTCCTGCTTCAGCCCTGTAATCCCGGCATACACCGAAATAATTGCCACCATCAGACCCCTTTCCATGGACAAAATAAAAGATCTTCTGTCCGAAGGCAGAATAGATGATGCCCTGCTCCTGGTTGACAAATGGAACACAAAAAAAGTTGCCCCTGTTGAACGCAAGGCATTGGCAGCGGTTTCACAAACCCTTAAAAACCTTGAGGAAAAAAAACCTGAGCCTGAAACTGCTGAAATAATTCTTCAGGGGGCAAACCTCATAGGATTGAGCCACAAAGCATCACTTGAGGAAATACGGGATGATTACTGGAAAAAAGCAAGAAAAAAAACCATTACAGCTCTTGATGCGGTAAAAACTATAACCCACCTGAAAATATCAAATCAGAGGCATCGGGCCAACGCAATGATAATGACCTGGCGGAGCAAGGCAAATGATGTCAGGACTATTGTACAGGAAAATCTCAGGATTCTCAAAAATATTGAAAAAGGGGCTGCAAATATTTATGTCCATAAATGGCTGGCAGATTATAAAAATTTTCTTGCCACACATTCCCATGTTT
>CAYUOB010000053.1:0-20135 GCA_964446145.1 uncultured Desulfobacula sp. | reverse complement strand
ATAGCTCCGCCCTGTCGGTTACATTCACAATGATGTGCGCCCGATTCCAGTACAGATTCAGCCCGCATCCATAGCCTGCGGGCCAGGCAGTATCATTTTTTCAGGTCTTCAATCAGCATTGCCTCATCTCCAGGGTCAAGGCCAGCTGCTTTTACCTGCTCTGACAAGGTTTTGATTTCCTGTTTTATCCTGTGGTATTCCCTGATTTTCAGTTTCAAAAACCTGATGGTGAGATTTGCCAGTTCCTCAAGCCCTTCAGGGGTAAGACGATACATGTAAGCGGATTTGTTTTCAGATTTTTTGAAACGTTCAATCTTTATCATGCCCTTCCTGGCAAGGGCTGAAATGCAGAAATTTATCTTGCCCAGACTGACACCCATTCTATGGTTCATTTCACGCTGGGTAAGCTCAGGATTTTCCTGAAGCAATTTTAATAATTTCAGGCTGATTTCTTCATCAGAAGCAGTGTTCATAGCCTGAACTAATAATCTATTAATAATGGAAAATCAAGAAAAAAGATTGAAAAATAAATACCAGAAAGGGATTCCTCCATTTAAACAAATACAGGAATCCCCATAAATATTTATCCGGCAAAAATAATGGTGACCTCGGCGCGTCTTTCAAATGATTTCTGGGCAGACATACCCTTTGCGGCAAACCTGTATCTGCCTGTGGATTCTATTCTGAATATGGAAGGTTTCAGTCCATAGCGCACCAGTTGATGGACAATATTGGCGGCACGGGCGGCTCCAAGCTCAAAATTGGATCTGTATTTTCTGTTTTTGATGGGAACCTTGTCAGCATACCCGTTTACAAGAACCCTTACATCATAGGATTGCAGAAACTTTGCAAGTTTTTTAAAAAAACTCTTGTATTCACCCGCAAGTCTTGCGCTGCCAGTGGGAAAAAGAATGGGAAGGGTTGTCTGAATCCTCAGACAGGTGCCGGAACCTGAAATTTCAAGCCATTCACCAAGACCTGATCTGTCAATAGCCTTCTGAAGCTCCTCTCTGGACAGACGGCTGAAAGAAGAAGCTTCAACACCAGCAGCTTTGTCTTCAGGCACAGGCGGAGCAGGGGCAGCAACAGGAGCCGGAGTAATTTTTCTTGCAGGCTGGCTTAATGTCTGCACAGATATTGCTGGGGCGGGCTGTTTTTTTGTCCGGTGTTCAAGTTTACCTGAATAAAAACTTACCAGCCTGTCAAGCCTGTTTCTGGTCCTCATCAGTGAAGCAATCTTTTTTTCCTTTACTGAGATGGATTGTTTCAGGCTTGAAGGAGCATTTCTGCCGGAATCCTCGATTCTGTCAATTTTAAGCACAAGCCAGTCTATATCACTGCGCAAAGCCTTGACCTGACTGTCAATCACCTTTATCTGCCTTGTGTATAAGGCCATGTTTTTATTCAAATCCTCTGAAGAATAAAAATCGGCATTAAACAATTTTTGCTCCTGAAATCCGGTACAATGTCCGTACAAGGGTATAAAACAGGATACAGCAAAGGCCATAAGCGGAATAAAAAATCCGATTTTTCTAATACAGCATAGAGATTTCATTCAGAACCTCCAAAAATGAATCATTATTAACGAGCTCAGCCAGAACCGGTCATGACCTTCCATTGGCCACTATATTACCTGATCCTCCGGCAGAGCCCTTATCCTGGCCAATGCCCACGGGCCACCATACCATGCCGTTTCTGGCAAAATTGATTCTCAGGCGCAGTCTTGCCTGGGTAATTCCGTATTCACCCCTTGATATCTCCATGATTTCCGTACCCCTCAGCCATGACTGGGTGTGCACCTGAATTGTATCATAATCAATTGTGCCGCGTCCGGCTCTCATGAATGCATCAACATAAACCCCCCGGACCTTCTCCACAAGCTGGCGGTATCCATCAGCCACGGCAGCCCTTTCTGCCATCAGCACAGCTTCACCTTTTGACAATGCATTTTCTGGTTCAAGCCCTTTGCCAACAACAAAAAAAGTAACAACCTTATGATCTTCGGAAGAGCCGCCTGGAGGGCCAAGTACGCTTCCCGGGCCCCCTGCGACAGAGGATGTACCCAAAGATCCGCACCCGGAAAAAAACAATACAGACACAAAACCGGCCAATAGCATCATACTTAGTTTCTTCATTTTTTTTTCCTCATTTAAACGAGTACGCCAACAATCAAACGCCTTAAAACCCATTTAACATTGATTCCTGACAATTTTCCATGATACTGATAGGAATCGTCAGAATTTGGTTTTAACTTTAATCTTAAAACAGGATATATACAAGAACCATGCCTGTTAACAGGGAAAATTCAGCATCAATGCCGCTTATGCTTGGCCTGGTAATGGCTTTTATTGCATGTGCCGGCTCAAGCCTTGCGTATGAAGGAATTCAGACATATTATATAAGATATGACATAAAAACTTCAAACAATAAAATTGTTGAAGACAGCCTTCTTATGGTTCCTGCGGAAAATGATTTCAGAGCGGAAAATTTTTCTCAGATTTCCGTTGAAGGAGCAATATCTGCCGCCCGCCAGGATTCCGGCACTGAAATTTCAAAAAGGATCAGGGAAGATGCCATGAAAACAATTCTGATGAATCATGGGCTCAAATCCATAAGTTCAAAAGACAATGACACTGTTCTAAGCTGCGAAGGGGCTGTAATTACTCCTTTAACTATTATAAAAAAGGTTTATAATGAACATAATCAAACATATACCTACAGAGTCAGGATGGAATTTGCACCCATTGCCTTTCCCGACAGATGGAACAGACTTGGCATAAAGTATAAAATCAAAAAACTGATGCGCGATTTTATCCAGTTTTTCAAATAAAAGGAGATCCGTGAAATGAACAAAAACCAATTAAAAAAAATAAAAAACAATATTGTCAAAAGCAGCGATTCTGTTTTTGATAAAGTGGATGCCCCGGCAAAAAAGAAAATTTTTTCTTTCAATGAAGGCTATAAACTGTTTCTTGATCAGGCCAAGACAGAAAGAAAAGCAGCTGCCTGTATTGTTCAGGCGGCAAAAGATGCGGGATTTGTCAACATTGACTCAATAAACAATAAAAAAAAATCGGAGAATATCCGAAAAGTTTATAAAATTTTCCACAACAGATGCGTGGGGCTTGCCGTTCTCGGCAGAAAAACCATGGATTCAGGCGCCAATATTGTGGCAAGCCATATTGATTCTCCCAGGCTGGACCTGAAACAGAATCCAGTATATGAAGACACAGGCCTTGGCCTGCTGAAAACCCATTATTATGGAGGCATCCGTAAATATCACTGGCTTGCCATGCCCCTGGCCCTTCATGGAACCATTATCACAAAAGACAATGAAAAAATTGAAATCACCATAGGAGAAGACCCTGATGATCCTGTTTTTACAATCACAGACCTTCTGCCCCACCTTGCAGGCAAAAGCCAGGGAAACAAAAAACTATCCGATGCATTTGAAGGAGAGAAACTGAACCTTGTTGCCGGCAGCATCCCTTTGGGCAGCAAAGAGGAAAAGGACAGGTTCAAGCTTGGGATACTGAATATTTTATTTGAAAAATACAAAATAACAGAAGAAGATTTCATCAGTGCTGAAATAGAAGCCGTGCCCGCTGAAAAAGCAAGGGACATAGGATTTGACAGATCCATGACAGGAGCATACGGGCAGGACGACAGGATATGTGCATATACAAGCCTTAAGGCGCTCCTGGATATTTCATCTCCCATGCGTACTGCCATTGCCCTTTTCTTTGACAAAGAAGAAATCGGGAGCGAGGGCAGTACAGGGGCAAAATCCAATTTCCTTGAGGATTTTTTCTCTGACCTGCTTTTCATAAGCGGCAGCAACACAGACAGCCGTACTCTGAGAAAGGCGCTTATCAATTCATCATGCCTGTCCGCCGATGTTAATGCAGCGCTGGATCCTGATTTCAAGGATGTCCATGAATCAATGAATGCAGCAAAACTTGGCTTTGGTGTCTGCATGACAAAATTCACAGGAGTCAGGGGCAAGGCAGGGTCAAATGATGCCAGCGCTGAATTTGTCGGAAAAATACGCAGGATCTTTAATGACAACAAGATTGTATGGCAGACAGGAGAGCTTGGAAAGATTGATGAGGGAGGCGGCGGAACCGTTGCAAAATTTCTTGCCGAATACGGCATGAACGTTCTTGACTGCGGCCCTGCTGTCCTGTCCATGCATTCACCATTTGAAGTGTCAAGCAAGGCTGATGTTTACATGAGTTTTCTTGCGTACAGGGCCTTTTATTCAAGTAAAAATGAATAAAATCATCTGCTGCCTTGCCGCATTGTTATTATGGTTCAGCCCTTTGTCTGCATCCTGCCTCAGGAACGCCTGTCCTGACCCTGAGGCAGGAATTGTGCTTGCAGACTGCAACGGCAATGTGCTTTATGAACACAACAGCACAAAATTATTTGTTCCGGCCTCAATACTGAAACTTGTAACAAGCCTTGCCGCCATCCATATTCTTGGAGAAAATTACCGTTTCACAACAGAATACGGATTTAATAAAAGAACAGGTAACCTTTATATTAAAGGTTTTGGCGATCCCATGTTCATTTCAGAGGTTATTCAAATGTTCTGCCGGGATCTTATCTCAAACCTGAAAATAAAAAAAATCCATGATATTGTTCTTGATCATTCTTATTTTGCAGACAGAATACAGATTCCAGGACAAAGCGACACAGCAAATCCATATGACGCTCCTGTGGGTGCCCTGTGCGCCAATTTCAACACAATCGCATTTGACTCAGATACTGCAGCAGGACAGTTCATAAGCGCGGAACCACAAACCCCTCTGCTGCCGGTTTTTGAAAAAATCATAAAAAAAACAGGACTTGCCAGAGGCAGAATTATTCTTGACAGAACCCAGGCTGCACTTTATGCAGGCCAGCTTATCAGATACTGGCTTGAGAAAAGCCGCATAAAAATTACAGGCAAGATAACAAAAGGACAAATGCACCATGGACAATGCAGAAAATGGGTATTTTTTTCTCCGTTCACACTAAAAGAAAACATAAAAAAACTTTTAAGATATTCCAGCAATTTCATGGCAAACCAGTTGGCATTGACCATTGGAGCTGTAATGTATGGCCCTCCTGCCACCCTTGAAAAAGCTGTAAAGGCGCTGAAATTTTATTCTGAATCCGAGATTGGTATTAACAACCCTGAAATATTTGAAGGCTCCGGCCTGTCAAGGATGAACAGAATTTCTCCGGCTCAGATGCTGAAGGTGCTGATAAAGCTGAAACCCTGGTATTTTCTTCTGAGGCACGGACAAAATGATTTTTTCAAGACAGGCACCTTAACAGGAATAAGAACGCGGGCAGGCTATATTGAGTGGAAAAGCCAAAATCTTTATCCATATGTCATAATGGTGAATGAAAAAGACAAAGATTGTGAAAAAATCAAAGAATTTCTGGCATATTATGTTCTGCGCATTGTTCATCAAGACAATTAATCAATCCATAGGTCATGGTCAGAAAAATCAGGGTACCGTTATTTAAAATTGCAGTATCAAACATGCCTCCCAGAAAAAGCACAGAGCATGTGGAAAGAATAAAATATCCCACAGATGTTTTTCTTGCCTTCCATGACAGGTAAAACATCTGGGCAAAAAGCCATCCGCATACTGCGATTCCGATTATACCGAAACTTGTGCCCATATAAAGAAAATTGTTGTGGGGATGATCAACGCGATGACCATGGGCTTTTGTGGGTACTGGAAGGCTGCCCGTTCCAATGCCCTTTAAAGGATGTGACAAAAATACTTTCACAGCTTCATGGGTGATATAGAATCTTGGAACTTCACTGTCAAATCTGCCTGCAAACAATTTATCCCTTTGTGAGCTTACCTTTGCATACGAGTCTGTTATAACCTTCCTTACAACAGGAGACAGCAGGAGTGCTGTCCCAAGCAAAACAGCCGCAACAATCCTGAATTTCACGGAAAATCCGGAAGCAAGATTATTGGCAACAAAAGGAGAAACAAGGGCGAAAACAAGGTATCCTGCCCTGCCCTTTAAAACTGCAAGATGAAATATAAACGCCAGAATCATGGCAAGAAAAACCAGCCTGGCCTTCAATGAAGCGGCTTTTTTAAAATAAAGCGAGGCCATGAGGATACCTATTATAAGGTACATGCACACAAGGGTGTGCACAACCCCAAATCCCGGAAAACCCTTTCTAAACGGCTCAATAACACCTGCAAACTGAAGCATGGCAAGAAAAGCCCCTGCAAGCAGTCCGGCCCAAAACAATTTTAAAAGAATATCAAGGCGTTTTTCATTAAAAACCATGCCGGCTGTCACAAGACAGACAATCCAGTACTTTGTTTTCAGTGCATAATCAATACCAAGATCAGTATCAAGAGAATATAAAAGTCCGATCCAATGCAAAAGCACAATGGCAATTACAGGCAGAAACCAGTTTTTTTTAATCAGGACAATATCCCTGAAAATATTACCCGACAAAATCCAGACGGCAAGGGCAAGGCTGAGAGCAATCATGGCCGGAGCGGTTCCTGTGGTTAGAAGAGCATAGGTCAATACGATAAAACCAAAAACAAAATTATCAGAACCGGTTTTTGACAGCATGGATTTTAACGGGGGCATATAAGTATTCCGCGATTGGTAAAAATATCAGGCAGTGCCTCTTTCAATATAGGCATAGGCGCTGTGATTGTGTATGGATTCAAAGTTTTCCGCACTCACGGAAAACCAGGTTATATTATCATCTTCAAGAAGCACTTTTGCAACATCCCTTGCAATATCTTCCACAAATTTGGGATTATCATAGGCTTTTTCAGTTACAAATTTCTCGTCTTCCCGTTTCAGAACGGAAAATATGTCACACGATGCTGAAGCCTCCACAAGTTCCACAATATCCTCAATCCATATAAACTTCTTGAACCTGGTGCTTACTTTTACCTCTCCTCTCTGGTTATGGGCGCCATATTTGCTGATCTCCTTGGAACATGGGCACACAGATGTCACAGGAACTGCCACGGTAAGAACAATATCTGTATTTTTCCTACCATTGGAAGACCCTATGATTGAGCAGGTATAATCCATAAGCCCCCTTGAAGTGGTCTGTGGAGACTGTTTCTCAATGAAATATGGGAAAATAATCTCAATATGGGAGGATTTTGCCCCCAGAATTTTTTTCATATCCTCAAGAATATTGGTAATGGACTCAAGGGAGACCCTTGTCCTGAACAGATGAAGGATCTCAACAAATCTGCTCATATGGGTTCCTTTGCATTGGTGCGGCAGATCAACATACATACTGATCTGTGCAACGGTGGTCTGCATTCCGCTTGTTTTGTCAAGCACCCTGACAGGGTATTTCAATCCTTTTATTCCCACTTTGTCAATGGGAATATTCCGATAATCAGGTTGGTTCTGGATATCTATCATTTTCGGCACCCAGCAGATAATCAGCGGCAACATTACTCATTGCCCTGAATATATTGCCTTTTATATGTTTGTTATGCGAATACAGCCCTTCAAGCATCTTCCTTACCTGACTGCGCTTTGTTTTACCTGCGCTTGGACAGGGTGTGGCAAATTCAGGAAGACCAAATTTTTCAGCAAACAGGCTGATATCTTTTTTTTCCACATATGCCAGAGGTCTTATGATATCAAAAACTCCGTTGAAAAAAGACTGTCTGGGTTTCATTGTACCGATCTTACCGGCATAAAAAATATTTAAAAACAGGGTTTCAATTAAATCATCTTTATGATGGCCAAGGGCAATTTTTGCACATCCGTTCTCTTCGGCAATTTCAAAAAGTTTTTTTCTCTTAAGGCGGGAACACAAAAAACAGGGATTTTCCCTGTTCTTATCCGAATGTGCAAGCAATCCGTAATTTTCACGTACAAGCTCAAGTTTCAAACTGCAATAATCTTTATCTATGCAGTCCTTAAGCCGGGTACCAAGAAAATTGTCAAACCCCACATCAATGTGCACCGGCAGAATTTCAAATCTGACCGGTGCTTTTTTTTTTAAATCATACAGGATTTTCAGCAAAACCTGACTGTCCAGACCGCCGGAAACCCCCACAAGGATTTTATCATTCCCTCTGATCATGTCCCAGTCATGAACGGCCTTACCAACAAGATGATCAATTCTCTTTTTCAGCCCGGCTTTCAAATTTTTTCCAAAACTTTTAGTCGTCGTCCTCTTTACCGGGTTTCACAGCAACCACCCTGTTGGCGGCAATCTCCCTTAAAACAGAAACAACATCTTCGTTCTTAGATGACTTAATGAGCAGTTCAGCACCTTCCCTCACCTGACGAACCCTTTTTGCCGCAAGGTGAACAAGGGTAAACCTGTTGTCCACATTTTTCAGACAATCTTCAATGGTAACTCTTGCCAAAACTTATGCCTCCAAAATTTTTACAGAATATCTATGATTTCATATACTCTTTTACCGCCCGGAGCCTGCACAACTGCCTCATCTCCGGGTTTCTTGCCAATCAGTGCACTGCCAAGCGGTGAGGTTACGGAAATCTTGCCTGCACTTATATCAGCTTCATCCGGCCCCACAATCATGTATTCAATTTCTTCGCCTGAATCCAGATTTTCCACAAGCACCCGGCAGGCAAAGCGTACACAATCCTTCGGCACCGTGGCAGGGTCAATCACCTTGGCTGTACCAAGTTTATAGCTCAGTTCTCCGATCCTGCCTTCCAGAAAGGACTGTTTTTCCTTGGCTGCATGGTATTCAGCGTTTTCCGACAAATCTCCGTGTGCACGGGCGGTTTCAATGGCCTTAATATTCTCAGGACGTTCAATTGTTTTGAGCCTTTCAAGCTCTTTTTTTAAAGCTGCATAGCCTTCTTTTGTAATGGGTGTCTGGTCCAAGTCTCGATCTACTCCATAAGATTAAGTTATTTGTCATCGCCGGTCAGCCCTGGTTTCTTCTGCCGTTCTGTGAAATATATGTGAATACAAAGACAGAACAGGGCCTGAGATTGTATAAATTAAAAAGCCTGCAAACAAAAGTATGTACGGCTCTGTTGCCACGGCAACCAATATAAGTATCAGCCCTACAAGCCTGTTGAATTTCATGCTTTTGAAAAGTGAAACTTTTTTTAAACTCTTATATCTGAATGAACTGACCATACAAAATGAAAGTGCAAACATCAAAACAAGAAAAACCACCCTGTAGGGGCCGGGTTCGATATCAAGGCGTGCAAAAAACAGCACAACAGACACATTCATGGCAGCGGCCGCAGGAATCGGCAAACCCTCAAAATCAGGACTTGAGCAGGTACTGGTATTGAACCTTGCAAGGCGCAAAGCTCCGCATACGGTAAACAAAAACGCAGCTGACCATCCCGGACGTCCCATGGATTCCAGTACCCACACAAACATCAGAAGCGCAGGGGCAAGGCCGAATGTTATCAGGTCAGCGAGAGAATCGTATTCAATGCCGAATTTGCTGGTGGTATGAGTTGCTCTTGCAATCTTGCCGTCCAGAAGATCAAAAACCGCACCGATCAGTATGGCAATGGCAGCATCCACAAATTTCATCTGAACCGATGCAATGATTGAATAATAACCGCAAAACAGGTTCATGGATGTGAACAGGTTGGGGAGAATGTAAATGCTTCTTTTGATATTGTGGTTATGCATATTTTGCCTGCCCTCCTTTATTTCATATACCCTATAATGGTTGAACCGGCTTTGGTTCTGTCCCCGACTTTTACCACAGTCTTAAAATCAGGCGGCAGGTACAAGTCAAGCCTTGAACCGAATTGTATCATTCCATAACGGTCTGCTTTTTTCAAAAATTCGCCTTCCCTTGCACAATTGACTATACGTCTTGCAATGAGCCCTGCAATCTGCACAACTGCATATTTCAGACCGTCTGAAGTCCTTATAATCAGGGCATTACGCTCATTATGAACCGATGCCTTGTCAAAGGAAGCATTAACAAACCTGCCCGGATTGTACAAAACCCTTTGAACAACCCCGTCATAGGGAACCCGGTTCACATGAACATTAAACACGTTCATGAAAATACTGACTTTGACACATGGCTCTTCAAGATATTGCCCTTTTGCCTGCTTTTCCACAATAATAACTCTGCCGTCGGCAGGAGAAACAAGGGCATTGGCATCATCAGGGGCCTGCCGGTCAGGGTCTCTGAAAAACCAGCACACAAACACAGTTACAACCAGAAGCAACCACGCTGCAATGTTCCATCCAGCATAAAAAAGCATCCCCGTAACAAGGATGAGCACAATTATATATTTTAAACCCGGCTGCGCAAAGGGCAAAACTGCACGTGCCGGCCATTTTGATCTATTCATATGTCAAATCCCCGCACCCATATCCTGCCTATCATATCAAAGCGGCAGTTATAATGTCAACATACTTGTTTTTTCTCAAATTTGAGCTGGGCATCGGATTTTCTGATATAATTGGGGTAAAGCATGTTTTCAGGCCGGGCAAAGAAATCGTCCTCACCGGTTACACAGCTCAGCATTGCCGAGGCACTGACATAATGCATAAAATCATGGGCAATGACACGATCAGGGAATCTGTCCTCAATAACCGCTGAATACACCCTTGCACCTGAGCCTGCAAACAGGACAGGGCCGTACCCGTGCAAATTCTCAAGTGCCTTTTCCGGGGTCAGAACCTGCTCTCTGGATTTCCAGGCAAGGCTGCCTTTTTCAAACCTGTACACAGCGCAATAAACTTCACCTCTTCTGGCATCCATCATGGCACATACAGGGATTGACGACCAGGCAAACCTGAACCCTATTCCATCAAGGCTTGAAATTCCTGCTGCAGGTTTCTGCCCGGCAAAGGCAAGGGCCTTGGCCACACTTATACCTATGCGAAGCCCTGTAAAACTCCCAGGCCCCTTTGCCGCAACAAAGCCGTCCACTGCATCAATGGTTATGCCTGCACGTTTTTCCAGCATATGACCTATCATACCAAGCAGACGTCTGGAATGGGTCAGTTTTGCTGTCCACAATTCCTCGCAGACGAGCAGGCCGTCCTCGACCAGTGCCAGGCTGCACTCATTTTCCGCAGTACTCAGCCCAAGCAGTTTCATGCTTTTTCTTCCAGGGCAATATCAAGTACCTGCCTTACATCCCTTACACAGGTGAACTTTATTTTCTTTTTTATTACCCCAGGCATATCATACAAATCTTTTTTATTTTTTTCGGGAATCACAACATGGGTTATCCCGGCCCTAAGCGCACCAAGAGCTTTTTCCCTCAGCCCTCCTATGGGAAGCACCCTGCCACGCAGAGAAATTTCACCTGTCATACCGACCTTGCTTTTCACTTTTCTGCCGGTAAAAGCCGAAATCAGGGCAGTTGCCATTGCAATGCCGGCAGAAGGCCCGTCCTTTGGTATGGCGCCGGCAGGGACATGAATATGGATATCCCTGTTGTCCAGGTCTTCCTTGCTTATGCCAAATTCATCGGCATTTGATTTTGTATAGGTCAATGCCGCCCTTGCAGATTCCTGCATCACCTCACCGATCTGACCTGTTACAAGAAGCTCACCTTTGCCCTGGTAAAGGGCAACTTCTATATACAAAGTTTCTCCGCCCACCTCTGTCCATGCAAGGCCGGTTGCAAGTCCGACCTGACTTTCCTCCTGGTCAAGCTCCGGAAGAAACTTCGGAGGGCCAAGATACCTGGCAAGGTTCTGCCTGGTGATGGAAAATTTACCTTTCCTACCTTCTGCAATCTGCCTTGCAATTTTCCTGCATATGGTGTCAAGCTGTCTTTCAAGACCCCTCAGCCCTGCCTCCAGCGTATATTCTGCAATAATGGATTCCAGGGCCTTGGGGCTTATATGTATTGATCTTCTTATCAGTCCATTTTCCTTTAATTTTCTGGGGAAAAGGTGCTGCTGTGCAATCTGTTTTTTCTCCTGTCTTGTATAACCGGAAATCCTTATGACCTCCATTCTGTCCAGAAGGGCGGAAGGGATTGTATCGGCAATATTTGCGGTCAGAATAAAAAGCACATTGGATAAATCAAATGGCATGTTAAGGTAATGATCTGAAAATTCATGATTCTGCTCAGGATCAAGGGCCTCAAGAAGAGCTGAAGAAGGATCGCCCCTGAAATCATTTCCAAGTTTGTCTATCTCATCCAGCATAAAAACAGGATTATTGGTGCCGCATTGCCTCAAACCCTGTAAAATCCTTCCCGGCATGGATCCAATGTAGGTTCTCCTGTGACCCCTGATTTCAGCCTCGTCCCTGATTCCTCCCAGGGATACTCTGTGGAACCTGCGCCTCATGGCCTTTGCAATGGCCTGGCCCAGCGATGTTTTCCCAACGCCGGGAGGGCCTACAAAACATATGATCTGACCCTTTTTGCCGGGATTGAGCTTTCTTACGCTGAGATATTCAAGGATTCTTTCCTTGACCTTGTCAAGACCAAAATGATTCTTATCAAGAATTTCCTTGGATTTCGGAATATCCAGGGAATCCTTTGTGGACTTGCTCCAGGGCAGATCAACGATACAATCCAGATAGGTTCTGACCACAGAAGCCTCAGAGGAATCAGAATGCATCTGTTCAAGACGCTTGAGCTGTTTTCTGGCTTCTTTTTCACAATCAGCCGGCATCTTGCATTTTTTGATTTTTTCTTCAAATTCCTTTATTTCGGCAAGCTTTTCATCGGTTTCCCCAAGCTCCCTGTAAATGGCCTTAACCTGTTCCCTTAAATAATAATCACGCTGGTTTTTTGAAATCTCATCTTTTACATCTATCTGAATTTTTGCCTGAACCGTTGAAAGATCAAGCTCCCTTGCAAGCATGTCATTGACCTTTTTCAGGCGTTCAAAGGGATCTGTTATCTCAAGCAGTTTCTGGGCATCCTCAACCTTAAGATTCAGGTTGGAACCCACAAGATCAGCAAGTTTGCCGGGCGATTCAATATGAGACAGCAGGTCACCCACATCTCCTGATAATTCCCCTTTAAGAGCAAGCAGTTTTTCACTTGATTCCCTGACATTGCGCATGAGAGCTTCCTGTTCAATGGTAAGTTCACCTTCAGGTTCAACCTCTTCAAGAAATTCTATGCGCACCTTAAAAAAACTTCGTTTTCTGACAAAATCCAGTATCTTCGCCTTGGCAAGGCCCTGAACAAGGGCCTTTATCCTGCCGTCCGGCAGTTTGATCATTTTCTGAATTCTGGCAACCGTTCCGACAGAATAGATATCTTCAACCCCAGGTTTTTCAATCTCAGAATTTTTCTGGGCTGACAAAAATATATATCTATCATTTTCAAGGCTTTCCTCAACAGCTCTTATGGATTTATCCCGCCCGACAAATAATGGGAGCAGCATATCGGTGAAAACAACGACATCCCTGACCGGCATCATGGGAAGAGTCGTCGGAATATCCTCGATATTGGTTTCTTTTTCAATAATTTCAATCAGATCATCAATATCTGCTTCAGCCATCTGCACTCCTTCATGTTCCTATAATAAAAACACTGAATGAAAAAAGTCAGACTGCCAACCATTACATTCAGTGAAAAAAATTTAATCTTACCCTTTACAATAAACCATATTTTCTGTTTTACAATATCCTTGCAAAAATATTTTTAACGTCCGATAAAGGAAAACAATATATTTTAAACCTTTATTAAATGGAAGTAATTTTATAATGACTGGTTTTTTTCCCATACCTGCGTTGTTCCTGTTCATATCCGGAATCTGCATCGGCAGTTTTATTAATGTATGCATATACAGAATTCCTGAAAATATGTCCATTGTACATCCTGGATCATTTTGTCCAGAATGCGGAAAACCCATTGCATTTTACTGGAACATCCCCCTGCTGGGCTATATTATGCTGAAAGGCCGGTGCAGGTTCTGCAACATTAAGATTCCGGCAAGATACCCCCTTGTGGAACTTATTACCGGTACCTTTGCAGTCCTTGTTTTTTACAGATTTGGCTTCACTCCTGCTGCGGTTTACTGGTTTGCATTTATATGCGTGCTGATCACAATAAGCTTTATTGACTTAGACCATCAGATCATTCCGGATATCATTTCCCTGCCCGGAATTATTATTTTTGCATCTTCATTCTGGTTTGTTCCTGAAATGAGTGTACAGAAAACCATTACAGGCATATTGGCCGGCGGCGGCAGCCTCGGCCTTGTTGCCTTCTGCTACTACCTTGTAAGAAAACAGCAGGGCATGGGAGGGGGCGATATAAAACTTATGGCCATGCTGGGCGCTGCCACGGGTATCAAGGGAGTTGTCTTCATCATTTTTGCAGGCTCCTTTCTGGGCACTTTATCTGCAGCCGTGCTGATGGTGCATAATAAAAGTTTTGATATAAAATTTAAAATACCCTTTGGGCCGTTTCTTTCTCTGGGAGCTGTCATATATATTTTTTTCGGAACAAGCCTGATTCAATGGTATTTTAACCTGATTTAGGAATCAGAATTATTTTCATAGCAGACTTCCACAACCACTTTGCCCTTGGTTGTTTTGAACGGGATCGCAAGCACATGGGGATTGCCCTCTATATGCTCTATAATCTCATCACGGCCGATCTTAAGCTCCTTGAACTTGACCCTGATCTTTTTGCCAAGTTCCGCAACCTTAGTGGTCACATGACCTGCCACCATATTGCTGATCTCCCCCACTGCGTCATAAATTTCTTCATTGATTTCGGTCATATCCTCGCCAAACATTGCAGACACAATGCCAAGTATGCTTTTTTCTGAAAAACTTATGGCAGCCGTGCCGGAAACATCTCCTTTGATTTCAAGAAAACCTGAAATATCTCCAAGGGCTTTGCGATCCTTTTTAAGAAAAAAAGGTTCAGGTTTTACTTTTACAAAAGCTGTTGTGTCAAGAATATGCAAAGTGCCTTCAATAAACGGGTTAACCAGTGCTGCATCCATATTTACCTCCCTTTTATCCTTGATTTTATATTTTTACAGATGCCATGGCAACAAATTTCGGGGAAATGTGAATAAATACTTGACACGCACTTCTCAACCACGTAACGTACGCTAAAAAGCTGATTCAAATTAATTTAACACAATTGTCGGTGACAAATTTAGTATTAACAAATTTCTAAAACCTAAGAAAAGGAGTGATCAAGATGAACAAAGGAGATTTAATCAACAAGGTTTCAGAAGTACTTAACAGCAAAAAGGAAGCTCAGGCTGCAGTTGACTGCACAATAAAGGCCATTACAGAAGCTCTTGCCAACAATGATTCTGTCACACTGGTTGGTTTTGGAACATTCAAGACAGCTGAAAGAAAGGCCAGAAAAGGAAGAAACCCGCAGACCGGTAAAGAAATCGATATTCCGGCAAGAAATGTTCCTAAATTTGTCCCTGGAAAAGCACTCAAAGACGCAGTAAAATAGATAAAACAGATTTTGGTTCGGGCAGTATCTGGGGTGGCAGGTACTGCCCGGCTTTTTTTGCCATGGCTTTTGAAATCGACCAGATATTTCTTCCTTCAATCGGGGTGGATATGGTATTTGACATTGATTCTCTCACACCCCACTCAAGATCATCAATTATCTATGATATTGACTTTAAGCACAAAAAAATAATCATTGCCCAGACAACACCTCCTTTTTCAAAACATACTGACTTCAAACAGCTTGATATCACAACAATAATCCAGACCCCCAAAAGGCGGGTCAGGCTGGGATTGAAATGCACAGATTTTAAAATAATACCCCGTTACCCCCTGGCCAATAAATCCCATGTTCCTGCAGTGCAGCTGTCCTATAAACCGCCTGTACGTGAAACCAATATACGTTCAGCCTTCAGGCTGCCCCTGAACGAAAACTATATTATCAAGGCAAAAATTGCCCATAAAAATATAAAATATGCAAGCCCTGATGATTTCTTCATCAGAGATATTTCCTTAACCGGCATAGGTCTTGTGATCCCCAGAAAAAAAAAGAAAGCTCCAAACCCTCTTGCAGCTGCCATTAAAACAGGAGAAAAACTTGTGGCGGGCATTATTCTGATAGATATGAAGCTTGACAAGCCTGTTGATATCATTACTGTCAAGGCACAGGTCACAAGGGTTGACATGAAATATTCAGATACCAGTATTCTTGCCGGAGTGAACTTTCTGAATCTTAAACAGAATGCTGAGTCCTCTTTACACAAATTCATCCATCAGGCTCAGATAGAAACCCTAAAAAAGCTCAGCCGGCTGGATTGACAGGCCCGCCTCCACCAATATAAGCCTCAAGCCATTCAAAAATTTTTCTGCGCTCCGGATCATGACGGATAATATCAGAATCCATCGATTTCAAGGCTTCAAGCCCCATACTGCGGTTGAATTTTATATCACCCCTGTACCCTGCTATCCTGTCTTCGGGCAGATCTGATGCCAGGCGTGCAAGGTATTGTCTCCACATATTCTGGATATCCATGTCAGAATAACTCTCAAAATTACGTGCAATTATACGGCTTGCAAGGGATTTTACCCTGGGGCATGTCATGGCTTTTAAAACATCTGCTTTCAGATGATCAGGCGCATCATGAAACATTTTGATCTGTTTTTTTTCATCCCGGGTAAAAAAGCCGTCCTGATAAAGCCCAGCATCACAGTCAAGATCGGGAATAACAGGATATTCATAAGTTCTGTGATAATTAATGTATTCAAAAAGCCTGGTGGTATGGCTGGCAATTCTTTCAATATTCACTTCTGCGGTATTTCTGGAATGTTCAGACAATCTCCGCCAGAACCTTTCAAAAGCCGGCAATACTATTCTGGCATCCCCGAAACGCTTGCGCATAACAAAGGTATTGCTGACATCTGAATTTGTATCCATACCCAGAATATCCTCTCCATCAAGGCGCAGCCACAGGCTCTGGTTTGAATACACCAATGATTCACCCAAATATATGACAGGAGCCAGATAATTGTTTTCATGCCCGAATGAAGGGCTGGCCATTATACATAGCTTAAAGGATTGACCACCTATATCAAGCCCGGTTTCAATGCTGCGGATTCTTGTTTCATCTCCCTGCCTGTCAAAAAAACCAAGGATATAGTTCCATATCCTTTCACGGGTGCGCAATTTTCTGGAAAGCGCGATCAGAGCCTCCACATCGCTCATGGCTTCATGTGCCCTTCCTGATGTGGTAAAATTATTTTCAGCGGCAATCAATTCGAGCTTCAGGCTTGGCTTGCCCTCAACAGACGGCCAGTTCAGCACATCAGGGGAAAAAACCCTGAAAACAAGGGCAACAGGAAGAATATCCATTCTGCTGCAATTATTTCTGTATTGATGGGTATATGGATCCATCAGGTTACGATAAAACATGAACCTTAAAAATTCGTCATCAAACTCCAGGGAATTATAACCGATGCTGACGGTGGAAGGGGTATTGACAAGCTCATAAATTTTTTCGGCAGCCTGATATTCAGTAATTCCAGATTCAAGTTCATCAAAGCTCAGGCCATGAGTAAGGAATGCGCCCGGGGAAGGAATAATATCCTTTCTCAGGCGTATGGTAATTGTGGTGCGGTCAAGCTCGTTCAGTTCAGTATCGGTTCGGATACAGGCAAAGGTTAATACCTGGTCAAAACAAGGGTTCAGACCTGTTGTTTCGGTATCATAAAAAAGATAGGTTTTCATCAACGCAATTCTCCAGCACAAAAAGGGACAAAAATATCTTTTGCCCCTTTTGATCCCTTAAGCTGTGCTGCACTCCAGCCAGCCACATAGAGCTGGTGCCGCACATGAAAGGACTATCTTTTTGAAAACTGGAAGCTTGCTCTTGCGCCTTTTTTGCCGTATTTTTTACGCTCTTTTGTCCTGGAATCCCTTGTCAGAAAGCCAGCACTTTTCAGGACACCTCTTAAATCAGGATCTGAAAGTTCAAGGGCCTTGGATACACCAAGACGGATTGCTCCTGCCTGTCCTGATTTACCACCGCCTTTCACTGTAACCTTAACATCAAAAGAATCTCTCTTATCTGTAAGAACAAGAGGAGATGACAGCAGATCCCTTGCCACATCCAATTCGAAATAATCATTCATATCTTTGTTATTGATGATAATTTTGCCAGTGCCAGGGGTCAGCCATACCTTAGCTACAGAGTCTTTTCTTTTGCCAGTCGCATAAAATACGTTTCCACTTTCCATTGAGATTTATCGCGTCCTTTTATTCTTATTCCTTAAAGTTCTATGAGCTCAGGCGTCTGAGCAGCGTGGGGATGCTTGTCGCCTGCATACACAAACAATTTTTTATTAAGTTTTCTGCCAAGCCTGTTCTTGGGAAGCATGCCTCTGACCGCCTTTCTGATCAGTTCTTCCGGTTTTTTTGCCAAAAGTTCCTTTGCAGTCGTGGATTTAAGGCTGCCCACATATCCTGAATGACGGTAATATTTTTTTTGTTCCAGCTTATTCCCGGTCATACGGATCTTGTCTGCATTAATAACAATAACCCAGTCTCCTGTATCCACATGGGGAGTAAAAACAGGATTGTGTTTTCCACGGATTCTGTAAGCAATCTGGGATGCAAGCCTGCCAAGAACCTTGTCTTTTGCGTCAATAACGCACCACTTTTCCTTGTTGTCGGACCGTTTCGCACTATAAGTATATTTTTTCAATTTTCTCAAAGCTCCTCTTCATAAACACAATCAGTAATGTTTACATAATTTTTATGTATATGTCAAGTAAAATTTAAAGCTCGATCTGTTTTGAGCCCTTTGAACTGCGGTGTTCACCACCCACTGATGCATGGGTATTTTTCTTTCCGGGTTCAAACTTGCTGGAGGTTTTACATGACACCTCTGCATTTAGCACACCACCGTTTTCCACAATGAGATCTTTGCACTCCACTTTACCGGCACAAGCGCCTGTGGCAAGAATGATCAATTCCTTGGAAGCAGTAACTTCACCCTGAAACTTTCCACCTATGGTAAGACTTGATACTCTTGTGGAACTGGAATTTACCCTGCCGTCCTCTGCAATAATGACCACATCGCCCTTAATTGTCCCATCCACCTGTCCCTTGATGATCAGTTTTCCTGTGCTGGATATCGAGCCTTCAATCTTAAGTTCCTTATCAATTATTGACAGATTCTTGTTATTTTTCTTTGCCACGGTGCATCTCCTTTTATTTATTTCCCGCTTTCTGTAATATCTATGGCCTTTTGAAAAATCAACTCCCCATTTGTGTTAAAAATAAAGATGGAAGCTTTTTTGAAAAAACCAGGCCCTGCTGCTGTCTGATTTTTAATTCTGAATTTAACAGGTTTAAAATGGGCAATTGAAAAATACTGGCCTTTTTTATAATCAGACGGAATTCCGTTTTTCAATTGTGAGGCAGGTACCACAAGCCATTTGTCTTCAGGCCCGTTATCCGGTTTCAGAAGAGTGAAAATCCTGCCTGAAACATCTCCAGGCTCAGTCGAGATATTTCTTATATCAAACCTGACCAGAACATCTCCTGATTCTGCATCATTCACAACGGTAAATTTTTCAACGGAAATTGTACTTGATTTTGTGCCAGAAGTCCCGGATACCCCTGCCTTAACAACACGGCCCTTATCGGAACCATCTGAATTTTCCTGTGATCTGTCTGTGTGCAATGAATCAGCAACCACAGGTTTTACAGGCCTTTCAGGTTTGTTCACAATTTCTGCAGCTTTTTTTCTGATCTCAGTTTTTTTGGAAACCACGGGTTTCTTATCCGCAAGGGCAGCAGAAGCGTTTTTTTTCCCGGGGCCTTTTTTTTCAGAAAGTTTCAGTTCTTTTCCTGAAATTACAATTCTTGCCATCAGGACTTCCTTTTCCCTGGTCAGTTTTTCCACCTTAGTTTCAGCATCTTTCAGTTTTTCTTCAGTCATTGCCTGTTTTTTTGACAGATCAGCATAAAAAAAATAAAACAACACCGCCGCAACAAAGCATACAACACTGACAAATGACAAAACAACAGCCAGATGCCTCAGGTGAACACCCGATCTGATATGCCCGAAATTATCCACAATAAGGATCTGGGTTTCCTGGCTCATTCTGTAAGGCCTGGGCTTTGACTGTGCTATCTGCCTTTCCAGCTCTCTCGATATATCTTCCATGATCCACCTTTATTAACAAGTTTGATTTTCTTGATCCCGCTGGTTG
>CAYUOB010000052.1:0-20149 GCA_964446145.1 uncultured Desulfobacula sp. | reverse complement strand
TGGTGCCCAGGAACAGAATTGAACTGCTGACACGGGGATTTTCAGTCCCCTGCTCTACCGACTGAGCTACCTGGGCTCGAACAACAACAGGGGGTTTATATTCTTTTTGTTCATTCGTGTCAAGGAAAAAAGTTTGAGCCTGGATTTTTTTACATATCTCCGAAAATATGTTGGGCCAGCGTACAGGCTGAAACAGCTGCTGTTTCAGCTCTCAAAATTCTTGGGCCGAGTGACAATGCCATAAAATTTCTTTTTTCCGCCATTTTCATTTCTTGTTCTGAGAATCCTCCTTCCGGGCCTATCAATATCATGATTCTGCCTGGCCGGCTGGTTCTTTTTAATGGGGTGGGTTTCATGTCAGCATTTTCCCAGAAAGCTATCTTAAGATCATATTTACTGGAATGCTCAAGAAGTTCCCTGAAATGCATTGGGCCGGCTATGGCAGGAACCAGGCTTCTGTTGCACTGCTTTAAAGATTCCCTTGCAATTGTTCTCCATCGCTGGATTCTTTTGTGCATGCGTTTTGGATCAGGGCTTGGAATGGAACGTTCACAGAAAAATGGAATCCATTGGTAAATTCCAAGCTGGGTTACATGCCTGATTACAAAATCCATTTTTTTATCTTTGAGCATACCGCAGCATAGGGTGATATCTGCAAAGGATTCAGTGTGGGGTTTTATGGGCTCCAATATATCCAGGTCTGTCCTGTCAGCGGAAACTGCGGTGATGCAGGCTGAATAGTCAGTGCCGGTGCCGTCTGTGACTATGAGTCGTTTCCCGGGTTTAAGTCTTAAAACCCTGAAAATATGTTTTGCATCCTGTCCTTGTATACTTGTTCTTGAGGGTATTGATCCGGGTTGCGGGATAATGAATTTCTGCATTTTTTAAATTTAAGATAAATACAGATAATTGTAAACAGGTTTTTGGGACCTTCCCGTTAAATACCCTTTACGGGCTATACCCGGGCTGGTACTCTGATAACGCTGTTTTAAACAGTTGACACTTTGGTCTGGCTCTGATACTTTTTGGTGTCTGGATGAAAAGAACAGGGTACAGGTTTTAAATTCTAATAAAGAGAGGCCTTTATGATTGATTGGGACGATGATATTCCGGAAGAGGATGAAGCTGAAGACCCGATTATTGAATTGACTGATATTGTAAACCCGGATCAGGACAATGATGAAGCGGAATCTGTCATTGAGCTGACCGATATCGTCACCACAGGAGAGGATATCCAGGATACTGTTTCCATGGAGGAAACAGCCATGGAAGATATTGACCAGGGTCAGATTGCAGCAGCTCTGGAACGGGTGATTGAGAAAAAATTTTCCGGTAAGATAGAGACCATCCTGTTTGAAGTAATGGAAAAGGTCATTGAAAAAGAAATTGCAGAAATAAAGGAAAGCCTGCAAAGGGATCTTGATCAGATCGGAAACGCTTAGATCCGGGCAATCTTAAATATATTATAAAGGTTTATGGGGATTTATCAGATGGATCCCCTTTTTCTGTTAATAGGGTTTTTAGGAGTTGATTATGGGTTCTGATTCGCTGGCAAAAGGATACGAGCCGTCAGGTATTGAGGAAAAGTGGTATAAATACTGGGTTGACAATGGTTTTTTCAAAGCAGAGGATAAAAGTGACACAAAACCTTTTTCCATTGTTATTCCCCCGCCCAATGTAACTGGTGTACTTCATATGGGCCATGCCCTGAATAATGTTATTCAGGATATAATGTGCCGGTACAGAAGGCTTTTGGGTCATAATGTCCTCTGGATGCCCGGAACCGACCATGCAGGGATTGCAACTCAGAATGTTGTGGAAAGGGATCTTGCTGCCCGTGGTCAGACAAGGGATCAGCTCGGCAGGGAAGAGTTCATAAAACAGGTCTGGAAATGGCGTGAGAAGTCAGGTGGTGCAATTATAAACCAGCTTAAAAGGCTGGGCGCTTCCTGTGACTGGGACCGTGAACGCTTTACAATGGATAAGGGCCTTTCCGATGCTGTGCGCAAGGTCTTTGTAAGGCTTTATAAAGAAGGCCTGATTTATGAGGGTCAATATATAATCAACTGGTGCCCCAGATGTAAAACCGCACTTGCAGACCTTGAAGTGGAATATGAGGAAAAGGATGCATATCTTTATTATGTGAAATATCCCTTTGTTGGAAAAAAACAGGGTCTTGTGGTCGCGACCACAAGACCTGAAACAATGTTCGGGGATACTGCCGTTGCAGTGAATCCTGATGATAAAAGATTTGCAGATCTTGAACAGACACAGGTGAAACTGCCGCTTACAGATCGGGTGATACCCATAATCAGGGATAAATATGTTGATATGGAATTTGGTACAGGAGCTTTAAAAGTTACTCCTGCCCATGACCCCAATGACTTTACCCTGGGAGAAAAGCACGGTCTTGAGAGAATCAAGGTAATTGATGATGACGGCATGATGCTTGATGGGGCCGGTATGTTTAAGGGCCTTGACAGGTTTGAATGCAGAAAAAGGGCAGTTGAAGCTCTTTATGATCAGGGTTTGCTGGTAAAAAAAGAACCTTTGAAGCATAGTGTCGGACATTGTTACAGGTGCAGAACCGTTGTTGAACCGTCAATTTCAAAGCAATGGTTTGTAAAGGTGGGCCCCCTTGCTGAAAAGGCTGCCCAGGCGGTTCGTGATGGAAAGACCAGAATCATCCCCTCAACATGGTCAAAAACCTATTTTGAGTGGATGGACAATATAAAAGACTGGTGCATTTCACGGCAGATATGGTGGGGACACAGGATTCCTGTATGGAAATGCCGTAACTGCCCTGAAGTCATTGTGGAAGAAAATGACCCTGACAAATGTCCTGCATGCGGGTCAGAAAATATTGCCAGGGAAACCGATGTTCTGGACACATGGTTTTCCAGTGCATTGTGGCCGTTTTCCACCATGGGATGGCCGGAACATACTGAGCTGCTGAAAACTTTTTATCCCACCAATGTCCTTGTGACAGGATTTGATATTCTTTTTTTCTGGGTTGCCAGGATGATGATGATGGGAATCCATTTCATGGAAGATGTCCCTTTTGAGGATGTCTATATTCATGCCCTTGTCAGAGATGAGCACGGCAAGAAAATGAGTAAATCCAAGGGAAATGTCATTGATCCCTTAAAGGTGATTGATGAGTATGGGGCTGATGCTTTCAGGTTTACTCTGGCAGCTTTTGCTGCGCAGGGCCGTGATGTGAAAATGTCTGAGTCAAGGGTGGAAGGATATCGTCATTTTGTGAACAAATTGTGGAATGCCTCCAGATTTGCCTTGATGCATATAAAAGAAAACCAGAAAAAAATTGATCATGCAAAACTTGGGCTTGTGGAAAAATGGATATTGTCCAGGTGCGCTCTGACAGAATCTCTTGTGAGGGAGGGAATTGAAAATTACCGTTTCAATGAAGCTGCTTCAGCAATTTATCAGTTTGTATGGCATGAATTCTGTGATTGGTTTCTGGAGGCGGTGAAACCTGCTCTTTATGAAAAGGAAGGAGTGGCAAAAAGAGATAATGCAAAAGCTGTTCTTGCGGAAGTTCTGGAGGATATACTGATTATGCTCCATCCCTTTATGCCCTTTGTTACAGAAGAAATTTATCACATGCTGCCTGAAACTGACGGATCTGTGATGGCTGCTGAGTTTCCGGACTGTCATAATTTCAGGGATGAAACCGTTGAGGATGATATGGAATTTGTTTTCGGCCTGATATCCGGCATCAGAAATATCAGAAGTGAAATGAATATCCAGCCATCCACAAAGGTGAAAGTTCTGGCATGTACTGAAAATGAATCGGAAAAAATTCTTATTGCTGAAAATAAATCAATGATTGTCACTCTTGCCGGCCTTGAAAGTTTCTATTTCAGTGATCCCGGCAGCATTCCTTCAGCCAGTGCATCTTCTGTCAGCAGAAACACCACGTGTTTTGTTCTGATGGAGGGGGTAATCGATTTTGACAGGGAAATTGCAAGGCTTGAAAAAGAAATCGCCAAAAATACCAAGGAGCTTCTGGCGGTTCAGAAAAGGCTTAATAATGAAAGTTTTCTTGAAAAAGCCCCTGAAGATGTCATTGCCAAGGTAAAGGCGCGCAACATGGATCTTGAGGAAAAGGGCAGTAAACTTATGAATAACCTTGAACGTATTCAGAAGATGCAATAATGGATATAATACAGGATATTATCAGGCTGGCCCTTGCTGAAGATTCAGGCCTTGGAGACATTACAACTGAATCGATTGTGGCTGAGCGTTTTTCCGGCAAAGGAGTAATTGTTGCAAAGCAGCCTTTCATTCTTGCCGGAATAAAGGTTGCAGAAAAGGTATTCAGGATTCTGGACCCTGAATCCGAATCGGTTTCAGGTTTTTCTGATGGTGACTCCATCAATGAAGGTGATATTATTTTCAAGGTCAGGGCTGATCTGATCTCTCTTTTAAAGGGGGAAAGGGTTGCCTTGAATTTTCTGCAGCGCCTTTCAGGTATTGCCACATTGACCCGCAAATACGTGGATACCCTTGAATATCCCAATGTCAAACTTGCAGATACAAGGAAAACAACACCCGGCCTGAGGCATCTTGAAAAGGAGGCTGTAAGAGCAGGGGGGGCATGTAATCATCGTATGTCTTTGTATGACGGCGTATTGATAAAAGACAATCATATTGCTGTTGCAGGCTCGGTTACCAATGCCGTCAATGCTGTTAAAAACCGTGCTTCCCATTTGATGAAAATTGAAGTTGAGGTTACATGCCTTGATGAGGCGGCAGAAGCTGTGGATGCGGGTGCTGACGTCATCATGCTGGATAACATGAGCTGCGATGAAATGAAAAAGGCTGTTGCCCTTATTAATGGCCAGGCTGTTGTTGAGGCTTCGGGCAATGTCAGCCTTGAAACATTGAACGAAATCGCAGCAACAGGTGTGGATGTGATTTCATGCGGCGCATTAACTCATCAGGCACAGGCAGTCGACCTGAGCATGAGAATCACAGGAGAAACCTGAATACAAGACACCAGGCTTTCAGGGCTCAATATATGTAAGTTTGTTACGGCCTGTTTCCTTGGACTTGTAGAGCGCTTTGTCTGCTCTGCTGATCAGGGATTTGAAGTCTTCTCCCTCTGCAAGTTCAGTTGCTCCTATGCTGATGGTGATGGATGTCCTTGTGCCGGGTTCAGGCTCAAACACTTGAGAATTGATGTTGTCCTTTATCCTTGCTCCAACAACACAGGCTTTCTGGAGCCTGGTTTCCGGCAGTATGATGGCAAATTCCTCTCCCCCGTATCTGTATGCCGTATCCATGGATCTCATGCAGGAATTAATGACTTTTCCAATTCTCATTAAAACTTTGTCACCTTCAAGATGGCCCCAGGTATCATTGTATTGTTTGAAAAAATCAATATCCAGGATAAGCAGTGACAAGGGCCGTGAATAGCGTTTATAGCGTTTTATTTCTGTTTTTATCTGGGAAAAGAAATGACGGGAATTATAAAGACCTGTGAGTGCATCTGTGATGGCAAGCTGTTCAAGTTCCTTTAAAAGTTTGAGACGTTCGCGTTTAAATCCGGCCTCCCTTAATACTCTTTTGATACGCAGGTCAAGCTCTTCAAAACGGAAGGGCTTGAAAATAAAATCGCTTGCTCCGGCCTGCACAGCTTCTTCATAGGAATAATCAGCACTGTACCCGGTCATCACCATGACATCAATATCATATAATGATTTTACCTGGCGGGTGAGCTCAAGTCCGTCCATGCCCTGCATCATTATATCTGTAATCACAATGTCTGCTTTGAATGATTCAAGAATTTTAAGTGCCTGATCTGCGCTAAGCGCACTTTTTACTTTATATCCACGAAGTATAAGATATTCTTCCACAGAGTCTTTGATTGCAGAATCATCATCAACAATGAGAATTGACACAGACATATATTGCTCTCCAGGATTATCCGGGTTTGAGGCTGCAGCTTTTCTTGACACCTATCAGCTCAGTTGGTAAATATGTAAAATTAAAATTTAGCTGGATACATAGTATTTGTCAATATATTAGTTTGGAGAAAAATTGAAGCTTACCCAGGAAAAAATCCGTAATTTCAGTATTATTGCACATATCGACCACGGTAAATCAACACTTTCCGACCGTCTGATTCAATTATCAGGAATCATAGCGGAAAGAGATATGAAGGATCAGATTTTAGATTCCATGGACATAGAAAGGGAAAGGGGAATCACCATAAAAAGCCAGACAGTTTCCCTGCCGTTCAGGGCAAAAGACGGTTCCCAGTATCTTCTCAATCTTATTGACACACCAGGCCATGTTGATTTTTCATATGAAGTGTCCAGGGCCCTTGCATCCTGTGAAGGCGCTTTGATCATTGTGGATGCAACCCAGGGAGTTGAAGCTCAGACACTGGCAAATCTGTATCTTGCCATGGAACATGACCTCACAATTATTCCTGTTATAAACAAGATAGACCTTCCATCTGCTGAAATTGACTGGGCAAAGGAACAGATTGAGGAAGACCTCGGCCTTGACCCGGATGAGGCTCTGGCTGTATCCGCAAAGACAGGACAGGGGGTAGATGAGATTTTTCAGGCTGTGGTTGATCTGATTCCTGCTCCTGAATCAGATCCTGATGCTGCCCTTAAGGCCCTTGTATTTGATTCCCATTATGATGCTTTCAGGGGTACAATAGTGCATTTCAGAATTTTTGAGGGAAAGATCAGAAAGGGTGATAAAATTCAGTTCATGTCCAATAATGCTGTATACAAGGTTGAAGAGGTCGGGCTTTTTCAGATTGAGCGAAAACCGATGAATGAACTGATTGCAGGGCAGGTAGGATACCTTATAGCAGGCATAAAAAATATAAGCGATGTTAGGACAGGAGATACCATAACTCTTGCTGAAAATCCATGCGCCAGTGCTGTGGGCGGGTTCAGGGAGCCAACCCCCGTGGTTTTTTCATCCATGTATCCTGTGGCATCTGATGATTATGAGGAATTGACCGAAGCTCTTGAAAAATTAAAATTGAACGATGCTTCGCTTATTTACGAAAAAGACAGTTCCGCAGCACTCGGGTTTGGATACAGGTGCGGTTTTCTGGGGCTTCTTCATCTTGAGGTTGTTCAGGAACGGCTTGAAAGGGAATACAATGTTTCCCTTATCCTGACATCTCCTTCAGTAATGTATGAGATCACATTCACTGACGGAAGTGTTAAAATTATTGATAATCCTGTTCAGTATCCTGATCCCGTTGAAATTGCAAAGGTAAGGGAGCCTTTCATTAATGCATCCATAATTGTTCCTGACAGGTATATGGGTAATGTAATGCAGGTCTGCCATGAATTCAGGGGGGTCAGCAGAAACTACCAATACCTTACACGCAGCCGCATGGAAATGAAATTTGATCTTCCCCTTGCTGAGGTTGTATATGAGTTTTACGACAGGCTTAAAAGTGTGACCCAGGGCTATGGATCCTTTGATTATGAAATTTCAGGATATAAGGAAACTGATCTTGTCAGACTTGATTTTTTGATAAATGGAGAGCGTGTGGATGCCCTGTCACAATTGATACACAGGGACAAGGCAGAAGCAAGGGCAAGGGCTGCCTGTAAAAAATTAAAACAGGAAATTCCAAGACAGCAGTTTAAGATACCCATTCAGGGAGCCATTGGAGGCAAAATTATTGCAAGGGAAACCCTGTCTGCCTTCAGAAAAGATGTAACCGCAAAATGTTATGGCGGTGATATTTCAAGGAAGCGCAAGCTGCTTGAAAAACAAAAAAGGGGTAAAAAGAGAATGAAAATGGTGGGTTCTGTTGAAATTCCCCAGTCTGCTTTTCTTTCTGTTTTAAAAACCGATTAAGCAGCAATATATGCAGGATTATGACGGAAAAAAAGAAAAAGATTGAATTTTCAGCCAGCATGGGTATAATCAGCAGGATTGCCAGAGGGGCGGCACCTGAAAATAATTGCAATGGTGCGCTGATGATTAATATTTGTTGGAGGAATCGTTATGGGCGACGATGACGGCAGTCATAGTTTATTTACCATGACCCATGAATTGACGCAAAACGAACCAGATGAGCCTGGATCGCGGCATATTGGTATCGCGACCATACAGGTAACCCGGCCCCGGACATTTCAAGCCTAAGCTGCCGGTTCACCTTTGGCCGCTGTGCTTTTTATGCTGCGGCTGAAACGGAGGTGAACCTTGAAAACAAAAAATCCCATTCTTGTCCCTGAACTGCGTGAAATTCTTGCAGCAGGGAAAAAAGAAATTCTTGAAGAATTCTGCAGATCCAGTCATCCTGCCGTAGTTGCAGAACTTATCTCAGCCCTGGAAGGGGATGAAGTATGGGCTGTACTCACCCACGCTGACCAGTCCCTGCGGGCTGACATTTTCAGCCATCTGGATGAAGACCTGCAAAAGGAAATTGTGGGAAGGCTTAACCGCAGGGAGATTGCCGACCTGTTCACTGCAATGTCTCCTGATGACAGGGCTGACCTTTTTAAAGAACTGCCTGAAGAGCTTCGTGATACTGTGCTTCCTGCCCTTGCCCAGGCTGAGCGTGAGGATGTAAGAAAACTTGCGGCATTTGAAGAGGGAACAGCAGGAGCTGTAATGACATCTGACTATGCCACCATACCTCCCCATCTTACTGCTTCCCAGGCAATTGAGCATTTAAGGCAGATAGCTCCTGACAAGGAAACCATTTATTATGCTTATGTTGTGGATGATGAGCGCAAGCTGCTCGGGTTTGTTTCACTCAAGGATCTGATTGTTGCACGCCGTCATACAAAGGTTGAAGATATCATGCAGCCTGAGGTTATTTTTGCAAGGGTAGGGGATGACCAGGAGGATGCAGCAAGAAAAATTCAGAAATACGACCTTCTGGCCCTGCCGGTAATCAACGGCGGAGATGCACTGGTTGGAATCATCACCCATGATGATGCAATTGATATCATAACCCAGGAATACACCGAAGACATGGAAAAATTCATGGCCATCTCAGGAAGCCATGAAGATGCCGTGTATATGAAGATGTCTGTGTGGGAACATTTCAGAAACCGCTGCCCCTGGGTAATAGCCCTTGCCGTGCTTGGTATGGTTTCAGGTTTTATAGTACAGAGTTTTGAAGGGCTTCTCATGCATTTTGCGGTACTGGCAGCTTTCATGCCAATGCTTGCAGACACAGGTGGAAATACCGGCAGCCAGTCTGCCACCCTTGTTGTCCGCGCACTTGCGCTCAAGGAGATTTCTCCAAAGGATATTCTTAAAATTCTTGCAAGAGAATTTCGTATTTCCCTGCTTCTTGCACTTCTGCTCGGAGCCATTGCCTTTGGCCGTGTGGTATTGTTCGGTGGCGGTTCAAATATTTCAGATACAGCTTCTTTGCTGCGCATCGGGTTTGCAATCTCATTTGCCTTAGGCCTTCAGGTTATTACCTCGACCCTTGTGGGAGCTTTGCTCCCTCTGGGAGCCGCCAGAATGAAATGGGACCCTGCTGTGGTTGCCAGCCCTGCTTTGACAACCATTGTGGATATCACAGGGCTTTTGATATATTTTTCAATTGCCAAAATGTTTCTGGGCATTTGATTCAGGGTTTATGCTTTTTTCAGATATAATATGATATATGTGAAAGTACAGCTTTTTCAAGGCCGGTTTTTATCGCATTCAGGATTTCAGGGTAAATTGTTCCTGTTGTTTCATCCATGTATATTTTTGCAATTTCAGTGGGCAGCACAAGAATACGTTTGTCCATTGCAGTAAAACGGCGGCATAATTCTCCCTGTCCTGAAAAAACAAGGTTTTGTGCAACACTTGTTTCAATGCCGGGAAGCTTAATGGAATGCAGCAGGTCAAGCCAGGAGGCAATTTGCTTTTCCCATTTCAAAGTGTCCACAAGGGCGGTTCCAAGATTGAAAACCGGAACAGGATCAATTCCGGAAGCCTTCTGCCTTGAAATATTGTATGAATGGATATCATAAATTATGCATGTGTTGAATTTTTTGAGCATTTTTCTCACACATGTTTCCATGAATCTGTAAAAACGCTTGTAACATGCAAGGCTTTTCTGGTTCATCCGGGCAGTGGGCAGGGTTTTATAAACCTTTGTGCCCCAGAACCTTTCAGGTGTCAGGGGCAGGGCCCTGTCAGGCGGGCGATTAAGGTCATATACAATTCTTGAGTCAAGGGCAGTAATTCTGTTGGCAAGGCCTCTTATCATGAAAGGGGTTGCAGTGTCCTGTTCAAACTCCTGCTGCTGCCTGTCAAGCGCCAGCCTGCATTTCAGTTCCGGCCTTATATTATGCCCCCCATGGATGGCAACGCAGATAAAGGGCAAGGAAAAATCAAGGTGCCATGCATGGGTTTTTTCCCTGTCCACTCCCTTTTCAGGCAAAACGTCTGAGGCTGAATGGTTTGATATTGATTTCAGGTTTTTCTCCATAAATCATGCTGCATACAATTTTTCCGGTTCCGCTTGCAAGGGTAAGCCCCAGCATTCCGTGTCCCGTGGCAATGACAAGGTTATCGTGTCCTGCCCTGTCAATGATCGGCATATCATCAAAGGTCATGGGGCGCAGCCCTGCCCATTCTTCAATCACAGGAGTGCCAACCGGCTGTTTCAGGAATTGTTCTGCTCCTGATATCAGTTTGTTAAGGCGTGTGCGGTTCAGATCAAGGCCGAATCCTGAAAATTCCATTGTACCGCCCAGGCGCCATCCTGTTTTCCAGGGGGTCGCAACCATGTTGTTCTCATGCAGCAGGCAGGGAAAATCAGGGCAGATACCGGGCCTTTTCATGGTTATGCTGTAGCCTTTTCCCGGCTGAACCGGAAGGTTTACCCCTGTCTGTTTTGCCAGGTTCTGTGTCCATGCTCCTGCCGCCAGAACAAAGGCATCTGCCCTTAGGCAGCCATTTGAAGTGTTCACCCCTGTGATTTTTCCGCCATTCATGTGAAAGCCTGTTGCTCTGCAGTTTTCCCTGAAATTTACGCCTTTTTGCACAAGCGCCTGTTTCCAGGCTTTCATGAGCATGTCCGGCCTGAGATGCCAGTCATCATGCACCAGCCATGCTCCTGCAAGGCCAGGGCAAAGAGCTGGCTCCAGGTTTTCAAGTTCTGCACTGGTTATCTTCTCCGGCCTGAACCCGTAAGTTTCCAGAAAATCCGCAGTGGCCTGGTATCTGTCAAATTCCTCACGGGTCTTGAAAACAATTAAAATGCCTTTTTTTTCAAGGTCACATTGCATGTTTCCGGATTCCAGAATTTCCTCAAACAGGGCGGCTGAATAATTCATGAGCTCGAATTTGTCAGCGCTTGCTTTTTTCATATGGGACCATGTGCAATGGGCTGCAAATTTCATTAGCCAGAGCATGCGCCTGATATCAGGGTATGGTTTTATATAGAGAGGGGAGGTGCGTCTGAATGTTCTTATGATTTCATTTGTCACAACACCTGGCGCACATAAAGGAATTATTCCGCTGAAATGCAGCAGGCCGCAGTTGCCGTGGGAAGAGCCGCTGCCTGCAGTATTCTGTTCAATAATTGTTATTTCTGAAGTTTTTTCACTTAAGTAATGGGCACAGGCCAAGCCGATCACTCCTGCGCCTATTATGATAATCTGCTTTCCTGTCATATCAGGTCTTTCCTTATAATCTGAATTGCATTATAAAATATGAGCATGATAAAAGGCTTTGTTCGATAAATCAATCAAAAAAAGGATAATCCAATGGTAAAACAGGTCTTTTCTTCCTGTCCCATGGACTGTTTTGATCTTTGCAGGTTCAGGGTAAGCGTGGAAAACAATCGCATCATAAAAATTGAAGGAGACCCGCACCATCCTGTCACAAAAGGTTTTATATGCAGGAAAGGAAAAAAACTTGTATCACGGTTCTCTCATCCTGACCGCCTTGTGCATCCCCTCATGAAAAAAAACAATACCTTTGTTGAAATATCCCATGATCATGCCATGGATATTATTGCGGAAAAACTTTTGTCCATAAGGGAGGATTACGGGCCTGAAGCTGTGCTGAATTATGTGAGTGATGGATACGGAGGCCTGAAAAACAATATCCAGAACATTTTTTTCGACTGGTTCGGAGGTTCCAGCAAACCCGTTGGAAGCCTTTGCTGGGCTGCCGGCATTGCTGCGCAGACCTATGATTTTGGGATTCCCCGGGGGCATTTTCCTGATGATGTATTAAATTCTGATCTTGTTCTTGTGTGGGGCAGAAACCCGAAATTTACCAGTATCCATTTTTATTCTCTGTTAAAACAGGCCAGGAAAAACGGAGCCCGCATCATTGTGATTGATCCTGTAAAAAGTGCAACAGCCGAGGCCTTTGACTGCCATATCCGTGTAAGGCCCTCCTGTGACGGAGCGCTTGCCCTTGCAATGTGCAGCTTTATCATTAAAAATGGCCTGTGTGACAATGAGTTTATTAAAGATCATGTTGTTGGATTTAACCGGTTTAAAGCCTCTGTTGCAGAATTTACTCCTGAAAAAGCAGAAGGGATTACAGGCATAGAAAAAAAGACAATAGAACAGCTTGCACTGGACTATGCAAGGGCAGATAAAGCCTCGATCTATATTGGATACGGCATGCAGCGGTATTACAACGGAGGAAACAATGTGCGCTGCATTGATGCCCTGGGTGCTGTCACAGGTAAGATCGGCAGAAAAGGGTGTGGTGTGAATTATGCTGCAAAATCCATTTATCCGCTTCTGACCAGGCCGGAACCGGAAGCCGGAAGGGTTTTAAAATCCCGCAGGGTGTTTGCCTATGGAGAGCTGGGCCGGTTTCTCAGGAATGCACAGGATCCTCCTGTAAAAGCTGCATTTGTTGCAGGGGGCAATCCACTTAATCAGGTGCCTGATATTGGAACAGCAGCAAAATATTTTGAACGGATTGAATTTAAAGTGGTATTTGATCATTTCATGACAGATACTGCAAAATATGCTGATATTGTAATTCCGGCGGCATCTGTGTTTGAGCAGGATGATATTTTTATAACTTCAATGTATTCTCCTGTTCTGAATTTTTCAAAAAAGGCGGTTGACCCTCCTGCAGAGGTAATCCCTGAATTTGAGTTTTATATGATGCTGGCACGGAAAATGGGAATGGATCCTGGCGGATTCGGATTCACTGATTCCAGGGATTATCTTGAAAAAACTGTGCGTCCGGTTCTTGAACTGTCTGGTATTGATTTTGATCACTTATATGACAGGTATTTTTTTATGGAAGATCATGGAATAGCATTCAGGGATAAAAAATTTGAAACCCCTTCAGGCAGAATCGAATTATACAGCAAGCAAGCTCTCAGGGACGGGGTCTCTCCATTGCCGTGTTTTATTGAACCTGCAAAGGCAAATGAGAAATTCCCTTTGAGGCTTTTAACCTGTCATACGGACAAATCCATGCATTCGCAGGGATTTATGTTTAGTGATGAAAAACCTGTGGTGCGTGTGAACAATAAAACAGCACTAGAATTTGGCCTTGAAAACAGATCAGATGTAAGGGTTGAATCAGAATCTTCAGGCATTGAAGCCTGTCTGATAATTGATGATGCAGTCTGTGATGATACTGCCTTTATTTATCAGGGATACTGGCATAAAAACGGGGCTGTGAATTTTCTTACCAGGGCTGCACTTTCTGATATGGGAAACCAGGCAGCCTATTATGACACTTTCTGCACCATTGTGAAAACGGGCTGAACCCCTGTGAGCATTCAGCCCGTTTAAACCTAATCAGCCCTGAGCCAGGTCTGTGTTCTGAAGAAGAATGCGATATAACCCCTGACTTTGAGTTTTCCGTCTTCAACCCATAGTTTGCATGAGTAGATCTTGCCTTCCTTGGGATCCAGTATGGTGCCGTCTTTATACACCTTTCCCTTTTTAACCAGGTTCTGGATAATGACCATGCCCTTTGTCGGCTGATTTTTACGGGGGTCATTATCAGGGCATTTGTCACATACAGGATCAGGGTTTTCTCCGGGTTTTCTGAACAATTCCACGATCTGCCCGAAATATTTGCCGTCCTTTTCATAGATTCTTACAATGGATTTTGGCTCATGGGTTTTGTCATCAATGGTTTTCCATCTGCCCACAATGGAAGTGCCGGACGATGAATTGTCCTGAGAAAAAGAGACACCCGCAAGGCAGAAAGAACAGATAATCAGGGCAATGAAAAACTTAATTGTAATTTTCATAATTCACCTCCAAAATTATTATTCATATCTTCAATGCCTTTTGGGTGTCAAGTGTAAAAAAGTTTACAGGGCTTCAGCCTTTACAACAGGGTGTTCCTTTAAATATTCCAACCTGTTCAGGCCGTTGATGTAGGCAAGGGCGCTTGCTGTTATTATATCGGGATCAGCGCCCTTGCCCAGTGCTACAATTCCGTCTTCCTGAAGGCGTACCGTAACTTCACCCTGTGCATCGGTTCCTTCTGTAAGTGCGGAAATTGTAAACCTCAATAATTGCGATTTGGTTCCGGTAAGCTTGGAAATAATATTATAAACAGCATCAATGGGGCCGCTGCCCTCTGTTGCTCCCTGAACCGACCTGCCATTGATGGCAAGTTTTACACTGGCCGTGGGAAATACAGTGTTTCCGGATAATACATGAATATATTCAAGTTTGAAAACTTCAGATTCCCTTAAAATCCCTTCATTGATCAGGGCTTCTATGTCTTCATCAAGTATGCTTTTTTTCTTGTCTGCAAGGAGTTTGAATTTTTCAAAGACAGTGTTCAGCTCTTCCTTTGAAAGATTGTACCCCATCTGCTGTATATGGGTGTTAAGGGCGTGGCGGCCTGAATGCTTGCCAAGCACAAGGTTATTGGTTGAAAGCCCTATTGTCTCAGGTTTCATGATTTCATATGTCATGGGGTTTTTCAGAACCCCGTCCTGGTGAATGCCTGCTTCATGGGCAAATGCATTGGCTCCGACAATGGCGCGATTGGGCTGAATCATTATGCCTGTTATCATGCTCACAAGCCTGCTTGTGGGATAAATTCTTGTGGTGTCAATGGAAGTGGTCTCAGGAAAGAAATTGGGCCTTGTATTCAAGGCCATTACCACTTCTTCAAGAGAAGTGTTCCCAGCCCTTTCCCCGATTCCGTTTATTGTGACCTCAACCTGCCTTGCACCTGCTTTAATGGCTGCAAGTGTATTGGAAGTGGCAAGTCCGAGATCATTATGGCAATGCACGCTCAATACAGCTTTATTCATATTTGGTGTATTTGTCATTACATATTTTACAAGCCTGGCAAATTCTTCAGGAATGGCGTATCCGACTGTATCGGGCAGGTTGATTGTTGTGGCGCCTGCATCTATGACAGCTTCAAACACCCTGCACAGAAAAACAGGGACAGAACGGGATCCGTCATCTGCGGAAAATTCAATATTGTCCGTGTATGAAGCTGCAAGCCTGACCGATTTTACAGCCTGATCCAGAACCTGGTCAGGCTCCATCTGAAGCTTGTATTTCATGTGAAGCTGAGAAGTGGCGATAAAAATATGGATTCTGGGATTTACCGCATTTTTCACAGCTTCCCATCCTTTTTTGATATCATCTTCTCCAGCCCTGCAAAGGGCTGCAATCTGAGCGGTTTTAAGGGTTTCAGCAATGGATTTGACCGCCTGAAAATCACCCTTTGAGGCGGCTGGGAATCCTGCCTCTATAACGTCCACTCCAAGCAGTTCAAGCTGGGTTGCTATCCTGAGTTTTTCAGCCTGGTTCATGCTTGCTCCGGGGGATTGTTCCCCGTCCCTCAATGTGGTGTCAAAAATAATAATTCTGTTGTCTTTTGTCATTTTGATTTAACCTTGTTTTTATTGCTGTCCAGTGCAAGTTTGTATTGAAAGCTGTCAGCCAGTGCCTGCCAGCTTGCTTCTATGATATCCTCTGATACTCCGATGGTGGAGAAAATACTGTTTTCATCCCTTGATTCTATGAGTACGCGCACCTTGGCATCTGTGCCGTCCATTCCGTCTATTACACGCACCTTGAAATCCACAAGGTGCATATTGTCAATATCAGGATAGATGGTGGTCAAAGCTTTTCTAAGTGCGTTATCCAGGGCGCTTACCGGGCCGTCCCCTTCAGCAGAGGTGATTTCTGTTTTCTTTCCAACCCTTATTTTGATCATTGCATGGGAGTAGCACGGTCTGTCCCTGTCCTTTTCAACCACCACCCTGAAAGATTCAAGCTCAAAATGGGGTACAAACTGGTCGGTCAGCTTTTCCATGATCAGTTTGAGGGAGCCTTCCGCAGCATCAAACTCAAATCCGTAGTCTTCAAGTTCCTTTATGGTTGCGGCAATCTGATGCCCGCTGACAGGGTTGTTTCCAAGATCCACTCCAAGTTCCTTTGCCTTGTATTCTATATTGCTCTTTCCTGACTGCTCTGACACAATGACACGGCGTTTGTTGCCCACGGCTTCAGGAGCCATGTGTTCATAGGCTCTGGGATTTTTCATGATGGCTGAAACATGAACCCCGCCCTTGTGGGCAAAGGCGCTTTTTCCCACAAAAGGCCTTGAATTGACAGGCGGTACATTGGCAGTTTCGGAAACAAAACGGGACAGGTTAAGCAGTTTTGTAAGATTTTCTTTGCTGATGCATTCTTTTTTCATTTTTAGGGCAAGAACAGGGATTACAGCTGTAAGGTCGGCATTGCCGCATCTTTCACCGTATCCGTTTATCGTGCCCTGAACCATGCCTGCTCCCGCATGTACTGCTGTAACTGAATTGGCCACTGCCATGGCGCAGTCATTATGTGTATGAATGCCGAAAATAATATCTGGATTATTTTTGAAATGCTCAATGGAGTTTCGGGTGATCTGCTCTATTTCACAGGGCAGGGAACCTCCGTTTGTATCGCACAGGACAAGGCAGGTGGTTCCAGCTTCAACAGCAGCTTCAAGGGTTTGAAGCGCATATTCGGGATTTGCCTTGTACCCGTCAAAAAAATGTTCTGCATCAAAAATTACTTCCCTGTCCCGTTTTAAAAAGTATTCAATGCTGTCCTTTATCATGGCAAGGTTTTCTTTTTTTGTATTCTGCATTATGGATTCCACATGCAGGTCCCAGGATTTACCAAAAAGTGTGATCACAGGAGCTTCGCTGTCAAGCAATGCCTTGAGATTGACATCCTGGTCACAGGTTCTTCCCTGGCGCCTTGTGGAGCTGAATGCAGCAAGTTTTGCATTTTTGAATTCAATTTTTTTCGCCATTTCAAAAAAATGCTGGGCACCCGGATTGGAGCCTGGCCATCCGCCTTCAATATAATGTATGCCTGCATCATCAAGCCGCCGGGCAATTTTGAGTTTATCTTCAGGAGAGAAAAAAATGTTTTCCCCCTGCATTCCGTCCCGCAATGTTGTGTCGTACAAAAATACCCTGTTCATGATTTTGTCCTTTTTTCCCTTGCAAGGGCAATTGAGCCTGTGGAGGCGATTTCAATGATTCCCATCGGCTTTAAAAGGGAAATAATGGCCTCATGCTTGTCATTGTCGCCTGAAACCTCAATTGTATAGTGGGAAAGCCCCACATCAACGATTTTGCATCTGAAAATATCCACTATTCTTAGAATTTCCGCTTTTTTTTCATGCTGGGCATTTACCTTGATAAGTGAAAGCTGGCGCTGAACATATCTTCTGTCCGTGAGATCATCCACCTTGATGACATTGATGAGCTTGTGCAGCTGTTTTTTGATCTGTTCAATTATGGGAGGCTCACAGGTTGTAACCATTGTGATTCTTGACACTTCAGGTTCTGCTGTGGTGGCAACGCTTAAACTGTCAATATTAAAACCCCTTCCTGAAAAAAGCCCGGCTATTCTTGAAAGTACACCCGGTTCGTCATCAACAAGGATTGAAAGCAGGTATGAGTTTGTATTCATTTGAAATATCCTTATATAATAATGTTTGTTAAACCAGAAGCATTTCCGTGATGGCTCCGCCTGCAGGAACCATGGGATAAACAGATTCTTCCCTGTCAACTGCAAATTCCATTATTACAGTGCCCTTCATTTCAAGCCCTTTGGCCAGAGTGGCCTCAACTTCATCCGGGCTTGTGCAGCGCAGCCCCTGTGCCCCGTATGCTTTGGCAAGCTGTACAAAATCAGGGGCATGCTCCATGACAGTGGCAGAATACACCCTGTCATAGAACAATTCCTGCCACTGCCTTACCATGCCCAGAAATTTATTGTTTAAAATGACGATTTTCACGTCAATTCCAGCTTCAATTGCGGTCATCAGTTCCTGAATATTCATCTGTATGGAGCCGTCTCCTGCAATATCAATGACAAGTTTGTCAGGACATGCCGCTTTTGCGCCTATTGCGGCGGGAAGGCCAAAACCCATGACACCGAGCCCTCCTGAGGTTATGAAATGGTTGGGTCTGTCAAAATGGTAATACTGGGCAGCCCACATCTGGTTCTGGCCCACTTCAGTTGTGATTATTGCCTTGCCCTTTGTGATTTCATACAGTTTTTCAATGACAAATTGGGGTTTGATGATATCTGGGCCCTGGTCATATTTCAGGGGAGTTGTGTTTTTCCATTCTTCAATCTGTGCAAGCCATTCAGGACGCTTGTTTTTGAATTCCTCAGGGTCCTGTTTTTCCATCAGGGATATGATCTCCTGGAGGGTGGTCTTGCAGTCACCCACAATCGGGCACTGAACAAGTACGTTCTTGTGTATGGATGTGGGGTCAATATCTATCTGGATGATTCTTGCATCAGGGGCAAATTTTTCAATATTGCCGGTTACTCTGTCATCAAAACGCACTCCTGCCGCTATCATGAGATCACAATTTCCAATACTCATATTGGCCCGGTAGGTGCCGTGCATCCCAAGCATTCCAAGCCACAGCGGGTCAGACCCCGGAAAGGCTCCAAGCCCCATCAGGGAAGCTGTAACAGGAATCTGCGCCATTCTTGCAAGGCGGGTTATTTCTTCGGATGCCTGGGAAAGGATTACTCCTCCGCCTGCAAAAACAACAGGCCGTTCTGCCTTGCGGATCAGGTCAACAACCTTGACAAGCTGCTTGTGGTTGGGCCTGTAATTGGGCTTATAGGATTTGAGATTTATTTTTTCAGGTTCCCTGAATTCAATCTGTGCCTGTACAATATCCTTTGGCAGGTCAACAAGAACCGGGCCTGGCCTGCCTGATCTTGCAAGATGAAAGGCTTCCTTTATTGTGGATGCAAGTTTGTCAGGGTTTTTCACAAGATAGTTGTGTTTGGTGCAGGGCCTTGTTATGCCCACAATATCCACTTCCTGAAAAGCATCATTTCCAATCAGCCCTGTTGGAACCTGGCCTGTGAAAACCACAAGAGGGATGGAATCTGAATGGGCATTTGCAATTCCGGTTACCGTGTTTGTGGCGCCTGGCCCTGATGTGACCAGGGCAACTCCGACTGATCTGTTGGCCCTTGCATAGGCATCTGCCGCATGAACTGCGCCCTGTTCGTGGCGTACCAGAATATGCCTTAATCCATCCTGCTTGGCAATGGCATCGTAAATATCAATGACAGCACCGCCCGGGTATCCGAAAACAGTATCAACACCTTCAGCTTTAATCATTTTAATAAGAATCTGGGCTCCTGTAAGTTTCATTGTATTCTCCTGTAAATTTTATTTGAAAACAGCCCCGGTGGATGCAGAATCCACCATTGCGGCATACCTGGCCATGTATCCGGTTTTTATCTTGGGTTCAGGTTTTTTCCATCGGGCAAGCCTGGCCCTGATTTCGTCTTCAGGCACAAGAAGCTCAATGGTTTTTGCCCTGATATCGATTTTAATCTGGTCATTTTCCCTGACAATTGCAATAACTCCACCCTGTGCTGCTTCAGGTGAAATATGGCCTATGGAGGCACCCTTTGTGCCGCCGGAAAATCTTCCGTCCGTGATCAGGGCAACGCTTGCATCAAGATTCATGCCTGCAATGGCTGAGGTCGGTGTGAGCATTTCTCTCATGCCCGGGCCGCCTGCAGGCCCTTCATAACGGATCACTATGACATCTCCTTTGTTTATGCGGTTGTCAAGAATTGCGCTGGTGGCCTGTTCTTCCGAGTCAAACACCCTTGCCGGACCCTTATGGCACATCATTTCGTCAACAACAGCAGACTGC
>CAYUOB010000051.1:0-20278 GCA_964446145.1 uncultured Desulfobacula sp. | reverse complement strand
GTCCATAAATGGCTGGCAGATTATAAAAATTTTCTTGCCACACATTCCCATGTTTCCATAGGCAGAATACCAGAACCTTCACAGGACAGGTTCTCGGATATAAGCATGCATATAAGGGCAGAGCAATATTCGCTTGCCCGGCCTGTGTACAGGCTTGAAAACATGATTAATGCCCTGTCTGTTGCAGATGAACAGGCCTATAAATTACAGATACTGAAGGAAAACTGGGCAAAATTTCCCCGGCTTGAAGACGAGACAATCAGGCTTTTCAAGGATTTTACCGGCACAAACCCCCATTACCAGGAAAGAATCAACAATATAAACCGTATTCTGTCAGCAACTGATCCTGGCACCATAAAATCACAGGCTGCTCAGTTCATTGTGGCAGCCAGAACCCAGATTGAGAACCGGCAAAAGGATATTGACTATCTTGCCACAATGAGAATGCAATTTGACGCATGGTATGACAAATACAAAAAAGCAGGCATAATAGTGTTTGACCCCTCCCTTGGAGAGGAGTTATTCGGAATCAGAAAAGATATCCGCACTGGATACGGCCTGATTCAGGTTCCATATCCGCATTATGCAACCAGAAAGGATTTCACTGACAATCCTGCCTTTAACACGGCACAGGAGGATCTGAAAAATTTAAGGGTATTCACACTGATCAAAACCGCCATGCCAAAAGCCCGGCAATTCCTTGAGAGCCAGTTTTCAGGCACAGCTTTCAAACTTGCAGATCAGGATAATTTTCTCATAGGGCTGACCCCTGTATGGGAAGAAGACGTAAAAAAAGCACTGGCTCTTATCAAAAATACAAAGGCAGGCAGCCCTGATGTCATCTCCAAATTGAAAAAAATTGCAGAATGGTTCCCGTCCATCCTGACCTTTCCGCCGGTTGAAAGGGAAAAAAGCATTTATATAATGGAGCTTAAGGCAAAGCTTGGTGTTTTCCACAAACTTGATACCTCCGGATACGAAAATTCTGCCCTGGGAAAAAAATACATTGAGCTTCGGAAAAAAATACAGGAACTCAGGCTTGAGGAACGTAATTTCATCATGAAACGCCAGCAGGAAAATTTCATGTCCCAGGCAAAGCAAAAATACCTGAAGGAATATAAAAAAAAACTTGCAGTCCTTGAAGACAGGGCAGCACAACTCATGAATTCCTCAATTATAACACGCGGCAAGATTGATGAACTTAGTCGTGACTACTGGAAAATCCGAACAGCCTACTTTAATTACAAACCCTATCAGAGCCCAAAAATCACAACCAGAATCATGGGGTTTGACAAAATGCTTGCCAAGCTTGAAAACAATCTTGAAGCAGGCAACAAAGACAAAATCAAAAAAATCAGGTCTCTGTACGAAGAATTCAGGTCCGCCTACGAAAACAAGGATGAATATGCTGTAATGAATCTTCTGTCCGAAGACTGGGATTCAGGGGACGGGACAAGCCCGGGTGATCTTGAGGAGAACCTGCGCAACATGTTCAGTGTTTATGACTCCATAGACTGCGTTATTTCGAACCTTAATGTAACCCGGCAGCCGGATCAGCGTTTCACGGTAAATTATGAAATAAAAATTACAGGCAGAATATTTGAAACCGGAATAACAAGAGAAGAAAAATCATCTGTATCAGAAGAAATCGTCTTTGAAAACAAACAGCCCAGAATCCATAAAACGCTTCAGGGAGTTTTCTGGTATCGGCATTAAATTAACAGGACCCGACATAAAACTTGCATAAATTGACTGAAAACACAAAAAAAAGATGGCCGCGGCATAAGGTCAAAATACCTGTTTCAATAAAATGCCCAGACTCATCAGGCTCTGACCCGTCATGGTACATAGGCGTCACAGAAGATATAAGTGTCGATGGAATAAGCATAATATCCAGGTCGCTGCCTGCCCTCAAACCCGGCACAATGGTCAGTATCCTGTGTTTCCCTGAAAGCGGAAACCATTTATTCCAGATCAGCGAACCTGAACCTGTAAGCATGACAGGCCGTGTTGTCTGGCAGGATATGGAGCGCCACACAACAGGGATTGAAATTGTTTCATAAACCCGCAGGCCCTGTGGCCATGAAAAATGCCGGCACCGCCATATAACGGCGCCGGCATAATATAATACTCAGATATTTCTGATTCAGGAAACAGCAGTTTTTTGCACTTCAGCAGAATTTTTAAATTTCACCAGATGGCTTATCCTGTCTTCAGGCGCAAGACGATTGAGTTTAACCATCTCAAACCTGTTGATCTCTATCAGTACATTGCCTTTTCTGTCCGCAAGTTTCAGGTCATATGTATTGGTCTCTTTTCCTGAACCTGTTTTTGTCGTGATGCAATAATAGGGCGTGTTCCTTTCAGGCCTGGTGTAAAATTTCATGGAATTTATTTTAAAGGGCAGAACTGTCCTTGAGGTGGTCAGAAACTCAAGAAGCCCTCCTGTCTGGAACATGGCATCCACAAGAACAGGCGCTGTTACAAAGTGAGGATCTTTCACCCCTTTGAAAAATTGCTTTGTTCCAGGATCAGTCACTGTGGTCACAAGGGTTTTACCGTCAAATGAATCAATCTTAGAGATGGTGGCAAAAACCCCGAACATGAACAAGCGCCTCGGATGATAAATCAGGGTTTCAAGATCCTCCTCAAATGCAACCGGACAGAATTCAGGCAGCCTGATTTTTTCCGCCTTTGGCCTTGAGGAAGCAAATCTGTACAAACCCTCATAATGAAGTTTTGCATCACCCATTACAATTCCTTTGGGATTTTTGAACAATGAAGTGATTTTACATTCAATAAGCCCGTCATCATTCACAATTCCTGAAATCAGAATTTCCTTGGGCCTGCCCTTTAAAAGTTTTATGCCATAGGGAATATGAAAACTGCTCAGTTCCACAAAACCTGTGCCTTCTTCAGACAGGCATGCAGCAGCCTCTGCCATGGTTTCAATTCCCGTGGCCCCGAGAAAAAGAGGCACATCCTCCATTGTATGATCATGCAGGAAAACATCCCTGTCCATGTCAAGAACCCTTGAATATGTCAGGCTGTTTCTGTCACGCTGCACAGGAGTGTCCAGAAAAGGAAACTCAGGATTTTCAGGATCACCCAGAAGCCCGTCCCTGTCAAAGGAATAATCAAGCCCTGAAAAGACCATTTCAGTTTCAATCCTGTCAAGCAGGTCTGCCATGAAAAACCTGACGCCCTGATCCATGGGCAGAAACTGAATTCCTCTCTGCTCAAGAACCGTTTTAACGGTGGGATTGGTTGCCATGCCCACTCCGCTCCATGCTGTCCATGCATATACCTTGTATGTTCTGTCAGGATGAAGCTGTTTCTGGCGAAACAGGGCTTTCCCAAGAAAATCATTGGCAGCAGTATAATCTGCCTGTCCCTCGTTTCCAAATCTTGCCGTAACAGAGGAAAAGGTGAAAAAATACCTGTATTCCCTGTCTTTAAAAGCTTCAATGAGATTCAGCATTCCCTTGACCTTGACATCCACCACAAGCTCAAATGACCATAATTCCTTTTTGGGAATAAACTGACTCATTTCCATGCCGGCTGCATGAAAAACTCCATCTATCTTTGCATGACTGTCCACTGCCGCCTTTACCGCCGCAGCATCGGTCACATCCACACAATGATAATCCACACTCACTCCAAGGGATTTAAGATAATCAATATTATCAATGGACTGTCTCACCCTCATCAGCCTGTCAAGTGCCCGTTTGACTTCAACCGGTTTCGCTCCCGGCATTTCCCCGCGCAAAAGGCCCATGAGTTCAGCCTGGGTCAATGATTTATCAAGATATTTTAAGTCTGTGCTGTAAATATCATTGATATCAAGGATAACAAGGTTAACTTTGTATTTTTCAACCACCTTTTTAAGGATTTCATATGTGATCCCCCCTGCTCCGCCTGTGACAAGCATGGTGTCGTTTTCTCCGATTATCCTGTCTGTGGTGTCTGCAATGGAAGGACGCATGGAAAGGACATAACGTTTTCTGTTTTTATACCCTGCTTCACAATGGGGGTCACTGTCTGAAAGCTCTTTAAGAAAAATATCAGCAATTGAATTTCTGCTTTTCTCAGGATTTTTATATGAAAAATCCACCATTTTAACCTTTGTTCCGGGAAGCTCCTTGGCAACTGTCTTCATGAGCCCTGCAAGACCTGCCGCCATTGGATGAATGGTTCCGCAATCCTTCATATAGGGAAATACAACCGAATCAAATGCAATGGATCCGATCATGCTGTTTTCCCTGCCAAAATTGTCAAACATGGATTTTATGATCACAAAAAAGGATTTAACCGTTACATTGAGGCATTCATCTGAATATTCCCTGTCCATATCCCTGCCAAGATAATAGTCAATCGGAGCAAGATGAATGAACCCGTTTACATCAGGATGGGCTTTTTTGAATTCTTCAATTCTTTTTTCCGTTTCCTTTACATCGGCAAAATCAATACTGAAATCAGCATTCCGGTTTCCCACGCTGATAACCCCGCCTCCGGCTGCTCTGATTTTTTTGATTATCTGATCTGCAAATCCATGGTTATCCAAAGAAACCATTATTCTGCATCCTTTAAAATCCACAGAAGCAGAAGGCTTAATATCAGAGGGAACCGCCCTTACAACAAGGCGCTTTATGGCGGATTCAGGGTCAACAAATTCATCGGATTCTGCCTGACCAGCAGGTACTGCTGCCTGTTCAGGTTCCTGAGCAATTGTTTTTTCAGACTCTTTGTGAACACTTGGGGCTTCATTGTTTTTTCCGGTTCTTGCCGCAATATAATCTGAAAGCTTCCTTATTGTATTAAGGTCGCGCAGCTTTAAATCATCCGGAACCGAAAAACCGAAATGTGATGCTATGTTGGCAAAAATCTCCACCTGTTTTACCGTGTCAATGCCAAGGTCTGCCTCAAGATCAAGATCATCTTCCAGCATGTCTTCTGCATAGCCGGTCTGCCTGGCTATAACCTCCTTCACCACAGACCCTGCATCTTCCGCAGAAGCAGACGGTTCAGCCTGTTCTGAGGTTGCAGGCCCGGATATTTCCCTGTCAGGCTGAATCTGCCGGCCTGCATCCTCAGGGGCCTGATCCAGGGTATCAATCCTTTTGATGATATAGTCTGCAAGTTTTTCAATTGTGTTAAGGTCACGCAGCTTTAAATCATCCGGAACTGAAAAACCGAAATGTGATGCTATATTGGCAAAAATCTCCACCTGTTTTACCGTGTCAATGCCAAGGTCTGCCTCAAGATCAAGATCATCTTCCAGCATATCTTCTGTATAGCCGGTCTGTTCCGCAATAACCTTTTTCACCATAACAAGGGCATTGGAAACGGGTTTCGGGCCCTCAGAGTCCCGGAGCGTTTCCACATCACCTGAAACCTGTGCTGGTTCAGCATGGCCGGCACTGCCGGTTCTTGTTTCTATATAGCCTGCAAGTTTTTCAATTGTGTTAAGATCGCGCAGCTTTAAATCATCCGGAACTGAAAAACCGAAATGTGATGCTATATTGGCAAAAATCTCCACCTGTTTTACCGTGTCAATGCCAAGGTCTGCCTCAAGATCAAGATCATCTTCCAGCATATCTTCTGTATAGCCGGTCTGCTTTGCAATTATGGATTTGACAGTTCCAAGGGCATCCGGGCCAGGGGCCTGAGCAGAAACCTTCCGGCCGGCATCTGTTTCATCCTGGCTCACTTTTTGTGTTCTGCCTTGAGGCACAGGGGCTGGTTCAGAAGGCTCTGGCTTTTCTGCCTCACCGGCAATGACAGGCTGTTCAGGCCTTGCCTGTTTTCTTTCCTGTTTTAATGTCTCAGGCAGAGGCTCGCCTCCTGCCACTGCGCACAATGTATTGTCAATAATCTTCAGTTCCGGGTTCTGGGACCCTGTAACATGTCTCAGCCACTCAAGGTATTTTTCATTGCCTTCAACAGGAGTTTCCTCAATGCGTTTAACAAACATGAAAGCAAAATGGGAGCCAAAACCCGCTGCAAGATGAAGCCCGTACTCAGAATCAATCTGATCCTGGCCTGAAAAATTGAGTTTCCTGAAATGGTCTGGAATCTTTTTCAGGTTGGCAATGGGAGGAGCTTTTCTCTTCTGAAGAGCCTTGACCAGAACTACATCCTCAATGGCAGCTCCAAGGGTGTGGCCTGTGAATCCCTTGGTATTTGAAATGCGTATATTGGGAAGATAATCCTTAAATGCAGTTTCAAGGGCTGTTACTTCAGCATCGGCACTGCCTCCCCTTGCAGGGGTATATGTTTCATGGGACATGAAAAGAAGCTTATCAGCATAATCTTCTTTTCTTATGCCATTTTGTTTTTCCACCCTTGCAATGAATTTCTGCATTTCACGGGACATGTGGGGAACGTCAATATTATAAGTATGATAGGCTGAATTGGCTATATGGGTTCCAAGAATCTCGCACTGCCCGTTTCTGCCCCTTTTCTTTGCACAGGAGGCGCTTTCAATCACAAGGCCCACTGCGCCTGAACCGAGTATGGTCCCGTTCCTGTCCTCGTCAAAGGGTTTGGCAGCTTCTGACACCCTTTTCTTTATTGTTGCAGCGCCAAGGGCCAGGAAACCTGATCCCACCCACTGATTCTGGCTTGGGGAGGTTGCATTTTCACCTCCAACCACAAGAACCCTTTTGCATCTGCCGACCCTGATCCAGTCTTCTGCTATGCCTATGGCAAGGGTAGTGGAAGCACAGGCCGAGCTTACAAGGGTATTGGGGCCCTTGGCCTTGATTATCTGGGCAAGATGCGCAGAACCTAAGGGACATGCATTGGAAAGGAAATTGCGGTCAAATTTATATGTCTTGAAATCAGAGCGTTTCCTTGCCTTTGCCCTGAAAAACCATTCTGTTATCTGTTCCTTGATTTCCAGGTCTTTTATCCTTTCCATGAGGAAATAATATATGTTTTCAAATTCCTCATAGGGTTTGAGAAACAATTTCGCATAAAAATATTTTTCCAGCTCAGTGATCAGGGTTTCTCCATTGGGCCATAACGATGTTATGATCACTCCTGTTTCCTCCTGCATCTCCTCTGGAAGGGCAAACCCGTCAGGAATCAGTGTTTTACCGTCCTTAACCTTTTTATACTGCATCACAAGGGGAATCCCTGCATCCTTGAGTGCTTCGATACCTGCTGCAATCCCCATTGCCATGGTGATATCATATTGCTGTTTTATGCCGTATTCATCGGTCAGGTTGAAATATCCAAGCTGGCCTGCAAGATGAATCACGTCTTCTGTCTTTGTGATCTGGACAAACCTTGCATTGCCGTCAGGCTGTTTATAAAGCTTTGTTATGTTCTTGTCCGTAAGCTTTTCCTGGGCATCTGGAGTCAGAGGATCAATAAAATTTTCACCGTTTAATATGGCCTCAAAATTATCCTGGGCAAAGACATGCCTTGCCTTGCCGGGAAGCCCCACAGATACCCCTGAAATCACTATCCTGCCTGTATTGAAATCATATCTTTCAATGGCTTCTATGGCTTTATTGCGTTTCTGGCGCTGGTATTCCCTGAAAAGGATCTGATCCACAAGTTCTGCATTCTGCTGTTTAAAGGTTTCAAAATCTTCGGACAATTCCATCGTGTCAAATGCGTCAGCCTGTTTTTCCCTGATACTGGAAAAAGTGTCGGACGGCTCTTTGGCCAAAGAAGGTGCAGAAGCCTGCCTTGTTTCAAAAATGCTGTTGCACTCAAGAAGATATTTCCTGCATTCTTCAAAGGATTTTATTTCTCCTTTTGCCGCATCCACAGAAACAATTGTGCTGTATTCACCTATATTGATATTTTTCAACAGGTTCACAAGCAGCTTTGAAGGCCCTATCTCGATGAAATGCGTCCTGCCTGACCTGTAAACATTTTCAATTGATTTTATGAATTCAACCGGAGAAACTATCTGTTTTGCCAGAAGGTCCTTTACCTCTGCTGAATTTTCAGGGTAAGGCATTGCATTTGTGTTGGAAATGATTCTGCCAAACCTTGTATCACGGAACTCAATTGTATCCAGATATTTTCTAAGGCTCTGTGAGGCCTGGTTTAAGAGCGGAGTATGAAAAGCACCTGTCAGGTTAAGTTTTTTATGAAAAACCCCCTGCTGTGTCAGAAAATCACAGAATTTATCAATGTCTTCTGCCATGCCTGAAACCGCTGTCTGCTTTTCACTGTTCTTGTTTGTAATATAAATATTTGATACAAAGGATTCCCTTATCAGATGAGCTGTTTCCTTTTCATTCTTGAATACAACCATTATCTTGCCGGGAACCTTAAGGGTTGATTCATACATGAGATCAGAGCGTTTGATGATAAGACGCATGGCATCTTCAAATGAAAGCATGCCGCTGCAGAAAAGTGCTGTATATTCACCCACGCTGTGCCCGATAAAATAATCAGGAGAAAACCCCTCCATGGCAAGCCTGCTGTATATGGCAGCTGAAGATAAAAACACGGCAGGCTGGGTATTCTGGGTTGAATTTATGGCATCATCACTGCCGAACATCATGTCAACAAGCGAATATCCCCGTTGTTCCACAAAAATCTTTTCCGCCCTGTCCATTATCATCCTTATATGGGAATCGCGCTCATAAAGATCCTTCATCATATGGCTTCTCTGGGAGCCCTGGCCCGAAAGAAGGGCCACCATTCTGAGTTTCTTTCCCTGGTCATCTGCTGAAAAGGCCTGATCCATCAATACTATATCCTTTTGTTTTGTTTTCCGTGCTGTTTTTTCAAAAACCGCCTGTTTTCTATCAAGGCGTGCAGGCAATGTACTCATTATCATGTGACAATGATTGCCGCCTATTCCATTGACATTGGCTGCAAACCTGAAGGGCTGCCCCTGGGGTCGGATCATCATCCGGCCGGCAGGTTTCAGTATCTTGCTGTCATTTAAGATTGAATGTTCCGGATCATAATTGAAATCAGGAAGTATTTTCCCCTTCTGATTCATGAGCATGAGCTTTGCCATGGCAACAGCGGGATTTGCCGCCTTGAAATACCCGAACTGGGGTTTGATATTGCCGCAATATACTTCATGATCAAAACATTTTTCAACAACCTGTTTTTCAACTATATCCCCGAAAACATTGGAAAAGGCAAAAAGGTCAAGATGATTGATATCCCGTTTTCTTATGCCTGATTTTGCATAGGCTTCATTAATGGTTGAAACAAAGGTCTGCTCTGAAGGAGCCAGAAGATGATCAGGGACACTTGAACGCACAGCGCATTCATTGATTTCGCCAAGGATATCCAGGTTATATTCCCTTGCCTTTTTATATGTTGTCATAAGATGAATGGCTGCGCCCTCACCCATGACATATCCGTCAGCCCTTGAATCAAAGAAATTGCACTCGGTTTCGGATAAGAGCCCCAGGCGCTTGAAAGCCATGAGTACAGCAGGATAAAGATTGCAGTCCACACCGCCTGTAAGCACAAAATCAAGGTCCTTGTGCTTAAGGTTCCTTATGGCATTGCGCATTGCAATAAAAGAGGACGCACATGAAGCATCTATAACATAATTGGCTCCGTTCAGGCCAAAATGATTGGCAATTCTGCCTGAAATTATATTGGACAAAAGCCCTGGGGTGGTGTCTTCATTATTTGCGGGAATTGCGGTGCGTATGATTTCCACAATTTTTTGCGACAACCTGCCCAGTTTTTCCCTGTCAATGCCGGAGATATTTTTAATTATATTGCCTATGAACTGCTTGCGTACCCTTATAATATTCTTGCTCTGGCGTTCTCCTGCTATGGTGCCGAGGATTACTCCAACCCTGTTGCCTGGTTCAAGCCTGGACGCAAATCCTGAGGAAGAAAGGGCCTGATCCGCAGCCTCAAGCCCGAATATCTGACCCCTTTCAATGGATTTCACCATCATGGGCGGCATGCGGTATTTAAGATTATTGAATTTATAATCCTTTACAATACCTGCCTTGACCTTTGGCAGTCTGTAATATGATTTTTTATCAAACCTGGCATATGCATCATTGTCAAACCGGTCTTCCGGAATTAAGGATAATTGCTTTTTACCTGATTCAAGCTTTTCCCAGAATTCATCCCTGTTTTTTGCACCGGGCAGAAAAACTCCAAGCCCTGCAACCACTATACGGTCTTCATTGAAATCATAATCAGGATCAGTGAAAATATCCCGCTCAAGGATCTGGTAGTTTTCAGTCATCTGTTCCACAATCAGGTGATAATTAATACCGCCGAACCCGTATGATGAAACAGCAGCTTTTCTGGAGACACCAGGTACTGTGTCCCATTGTTGCTTATCCTTTACAATGAACAGGGAAGAGTTGCCCAAATCATGGTTATGACTGAGGTTTTCAAAAAGCCCGTTGGGAGGCAGCACACCTTTTTCCACTGCCAGCAATGCCTTTAAAAGCCCGGCTGAGCCTGCACACCCCAGAAGATGACCTATCTGGGATTTGATGGAACTTATGCCTGCGCGTGCATTCCTGTATATTGAATTCAGGGTTTCAAGCTCTGCCTGGTCGCCTATTGTGGTGGAAGTGCCGTGTGCCTCAATAAACCCCACATCTTCCGGAGCAATCTCAGGCCTTATGTTTTCAAAACAGCGTCTGATGCTCAGAACCTGGCCTGCCGGATTTGGAGCGGCAATTGCCTTGCCGCGGCCGTCAGAGCTTGCGCCGATGGAGGAAATAATACCAAAAATCCTGTTATTGTCCTTTATGGCATCCTTCATTCTCTTCAGCACAAATACCACGGAACCCTCGCCCAGGATAAAACCATCAGCCCTTTCATCAAATGGGTATGAACCATTTTCCGACAAAGTCCCCATTTTTGCGAATCCTATAAAGGATTCAGGGGCAAGATGAGTATTTACCCCGCCCACAATAACCTGATCATGTTCTCCTGAAAGAAGCTCTCCTGCTGCTGCCTCCAACGCAGTCATGGACGAGGCGCATGCAGCATCCACAATATAATTAGCCCCCCTGATGCCAAGATGTTTGGCAATTCTGGATGCCTCTATATTAAGCAGTATGCCGTGGACAGGGTCATAACCCTTATTCTCTCCTTCAATGCCTGACATGAGTTCCCGGCTTACAACCTGTTTTTCCTCTTCAGTCAGGGCCTGATATTCTTCGGTTTTCTCCATCATGGACAAAATCTGGGGATACCAGTATTTAAGCTGAAGGCTGTTTCCAAGTTCATTGGAAAGGCAGGTGGCAATAATTACGGCTGTCCTTTCCGGGTCTTTGCAGTCAAGACGGTTGTCACTGCCCAGAAGACCTGCGCTTTCAACTGCCTTGTAAGCTGTCTGCAGAACCATTTGCTGACTGCGTGAAAGCTTGGCAGCTTTTTCCTGTGTATATCCGAAACGTTCCCTGTCAAAGACAAAATCATCAATATGGCCTGCAAGGGTGGTATAGGTTTTGTCTTCAGCGTTTCTGTCGGGATCATAATAAAGATCATGGTCAAATCTGGACTCAGGCATTCTGCTTATGGAATATTTCTTGTCCAGAATATTGTTCCATAATTGTTCAGGATCATCTGCATCCGGCAAAGTGCAGCCGATACCCACAACCGCAATCTCATCATTGATTCTGTTTTTCCTGGAAGAAAAAATTTCCAGCAGATTAAGATTTGCATACAATTGCGGTTTGGATTCAAAATATTTATCATGGATTTCCTTTATGGTCGCAGGCTTGTTAAAAAAAGCAAGGCTGTCTCCGACCAGAAAATTTCCCTTTTCCCTGTGCTCTTTATCATCAAACCATTTATAGTTCTCAGGCCCGGGATTTTTAAAATCAGGCAAAAAGCCCTTGGCTCCGATGAGAAGCGAACCTATATTCTTCTTTTCAAAGGCACGTTTTCTGTTCTCAAGACTTTCCTTGTTTTTAAGCATTGTCACCTCGGTTTCAAGCATCATGCGTGCAAATCCCGTGGGTGCAGTCCTTGATGCCAGGCCAAGGCTTTTGCCGATAACCATGGTTTCATTTTCCCTGAGAATTATATCCCGGTACTGGGGCTTGATACACTTTGATTCCACAATCTCGTCGGAAAAAAGGTAGGCAGTTCCGACCTGAAGCCCGATTTTAGCACCCCGTGCCGCCAGAAATGAAGTCATGCCTGAAATAAAAAACGAAGCAAAACAGGTGGAAATTCCCCCTGCAAACACAAGATAAAGCTGAGAAAGGTCATGTCCGTTATTAATAAGATCTCCTATGGCAGCCTCCCACAAAACCATGGACGAAAGTGTTCCCACATGACCGCCTGCCTCCCCGCCCTCAAATATGAAACGCCTGCATCCGCTTTTAATGGCATTTTCCATCATGGAAACCGAAGGAGTATGCAGATATGTCTTTGTGCCGGCTTTTTCAAGGTCTGTAACCTGCGAAGGCACCCCTCCTGCAAAAAGCGCATAGGCAATCTTATATTTTTTTACCATTTCAAGGTGCTTTTTCACCGTGGGATTGAACGCTTCAATTCCCACAAGCCCTGCTCCGCATACAGGCACATTTTCGGAGGCATCCTTCAACATATCATCTGCAAGGTTTTCAGGAAGGCTTCCAACCGCAAAAAAAGGCAGGGCTCCATGCTCAAGAACTCTGTTGGCAAAATCACTATTGTCTGAAATATTTGCCATGGGCCCCTGGATAAGAGGAAATTTTGTACCCTGATCCCTGGCAAATTCAGAATCAGGCTTCACAGGGTCAAATGCATCAACACAATTTAATTTATCACCTATCCCCTTGAAAAATCCTGAAACCATATCCTTAAGTTTTCTGGTATCCTTTGCAAAATCCTTTGCAAACAGCCCGTCCTGACCCAGAAAGAAAAGGGATTGAATAAACTTTGCATCATCCCTGTCAGCAGCCGTGAAACTGTCTGCAATCATCTGATAAAGTTTTGTGCTGCCATCGGGCTCATCAGCCATTTCAACGGCTTTAAGTTTAAGATCCTTGACAATTTTTGTACCAAGCTTGGCAAAAACCCTGTATATATCAGCATCGCCACAGGTAATTTCAGTGGAATCACTTTCATCAATCATGGCAAGAAGGTTCTTGAAATCCCCGGATACAGGTGCTTCATCAGCCATGAGCAGTTGACTGTCCATTACAACCCCTGAAACTCCAGCAGTAAACATTCCAGCGGCAGTATAATGCCCAACCCCCCCGTGGATAAAAATTGGCAGGCCGCTGTTCTTCAGATACCATTGCATAAGAATGAAAGAGGAATATTTTGACACCAGGCCGCCTGCTTCATTTCCCTTGAGGACAAGGGCATGGGGCCCGATTTTTTCTATGCTGTCATTTATATTGATGTCCTTGATTTCAAGTATGATTTTGGTATCATGAAATCCGGAAATATCAATATTATCTTCCCGTCCTGAAAAAGGAAGGATCAGAGCATCAAGATTGGATATACTTTTTTGCTTTATCTCCTGGACAAGATCCGAATCAGGCAGAGCAAGCCTTATACCGAAATCAAGATTTTCTCCTGCAAGAACAGATGTTTTCTCAAGTATTTCATCACGGGATAAAAATTGTGTATCAAACACGGGCAGACCGCCTGCCGCAAAAACCTGCCTGAAATACTCAGGATCAAACACCTTTACAGGAGTGTAAACCATTAAGGGCAGCCTTGAGTTCAGTATTCTTCTGATCATAAAAATTTCTCCGTCACTATATTATTATTTAAAAACATGCCTTCTAAATTCATATTTCAGACCATGCAGGTCATGACCTGCCGGCCAAAGTATGGTAATCAATTTCTGTGCCACAAAACAGCGGATGCCCAACATATTGAAATATAATGATTTCTCAACCAGGCCAATTGCAAATTGCCCATGTTGCCGGAATTTGACTTGCATTTTATGCACATTACATATACAAATTTGCACACAGATAATAAACAGGAAGCAAAAAAAAACATGACTTACACAAATTTCACATCTGAGGAAAAACATTTTTTCAGGACAGTTTACAATGCTGCATTTGCCAATCCCTTCAGCAAATTAAGGGAAAAACTTGACCTGCAGATTGCAGGTCTTTTTCCCTCAGCATCCCGCAGAAAAAGCAAAGACCTTTGCATAAAGGAAGTTGACAGAAGGATAAGGATACTTGAAAATCAGGGCAGAGGCACCATACAGGCTTTCAAGGGAGAAGACAGACAGATCATGTCAATTGTTTTTCTCTTTGATATTTTTCACAAATTCAGGGACAAATTTGACAGGCTCATAGAAAAGCAGATAAAAGCACAGGATACTCCGGTTCAGGTCACGTTTGCGGAAAAAGCCATGCAGATGCTCCATGCAAGAGGCTTCAGCGATAAAAGCATTGATCATTATTTTGCCCTTTCCTACCAGCTTCGGCGCGCCTTTTATTTTATTTCCAAAACCCTTGTGGGCAGCAGCCCGTGCATGATCAGTCTGAAAAAACATCTATGGTACAATATTTTCACCTATGACATTGAGTTTTATGACAGGTTCCTGTGGAACCGCATGGAGGATTTTTCCACTCTCATATTAGGAGAGACAGGCACGGGAAAGGGGACAGCAGCCAGAGCCATCGGCAGAAGCGGATATATACCGTTTGACAGTAAAAAACAAAACTTTGTCCAGAGTTTTACAAGAACCTTTTCCTCCCTTAACCTTTCACAATATCCTGAGACTCTGCTGGAATCAGAATTGTTCGGCCATACAAGGGGAGCCTTTACAGGAGCGGTTGATGACTACCAGGGAGTATTTGACAGATGCAGCCCCCACGGTTCAATACTGCTGGATGAAATAGGAGAGATTCCAGGCCATGTTCAGATAAAATTGCTGAGAGTCTTGCAGGAAAGGCATTTTTCTCCGGTCGGGACCCATAAGCTGTCCAGGTTCAACGGCAGGGTAATTGCCGCCACAAACCGCCCCAAACAGGAAATTACAGACGGAAAAATATTCAGGGATGACTTTTATTACAGGTTATGTTCAGACATCATTGAAGTCCCGCCCCTGCGCCAGAGGATAAGGGAAAAACCATCTGAGCTGGATGACCTGCTTGAATTCACTATTCTGAAAATGACCGGAACAAGGCCTGAAAAACTGATTTCCAGAGTAAAAAGAATTATTGACCAGCGCCTTGGAAAAGATTATCAATGGCCAGGCAATGTAAGAGAACTTGAACAATGCGTAAGGAGCGTTCTTTTAAGACGAGACTACAAGGGAAAGTCAAGGCAGCGCAGGCGTCTTTCTTCTGTGCAGGAACTGTCCCAGGGAATTGCCGAAGGAACAATTTCTGTTTCATCCCTGGTTGCAGGGTATTGCAAAATTTTATATGAACGTACAGGCACCTATGAAAAAGTTGCGAACCTGACAGGACTTGACCGCCGCACCATTAAAAAATATATTATGAACCTGAAAAAAGAATAAAAAAAACTGCCATGCTGTATTTTCTGCCATGCCCTATTAAAGGGATTCTATCAATCATAATTTACACATTGAACACAATCATTCTGACCATTCCCCTGATACTGATCTCTTTGCTGAAATTTATTGTTCCCTGGCGTTTTTTTGTGGTAACAATGGACAGAATTCTGATTTTCATTGCCATGATCTGGATTGAAATCAATTCCCTTAATTCAAAATTATTCTGCAAAATAGACTGGGACATAAGAGGGCTTGAAAAACTTGAAAAAAAAGAATGGTATCTTGTGGTTTCCAATCATCAGTCATGGGTTGATATACTTGCACTTCAAACCACTCTGAACAGAAAGATTCCAATGCTCAAATTCTTTTTAAAAAAAGAACTGATCTGGGTTCCATTCCTGGGGCTTGCCTGGTGGGCACTTGATTTCCCGTTCATGAAGCGGTATTCAAGGGAACAGATAAGAAAAAATCCGGCTCTCAGGGGCAAAGACCTTAAAATCACAAAAAAAGCATGTGAAAAATTCAAACACATCCCTGTTTCTGTCATGAATTTCACCGAAGGAACAAGATTCACTCCACAAAAAAAGAAAGCCCAGAATAATAATTTCACCAACCTGCTCAATCCCAAGGCAGGCGGCATTGCTTTTGTGATAGGCTCCATGGGCGATCACCTGCATAAACTGATTGATGTTACAATCGTATATCCTGAAGGTATTCCCACATTCTGGGATTATATCTCAGGCAGGGTACATAAAATCATCATTGATTTTGAAGTCATTCCCATGTCAGAACTTCCAAAAGGGGATTATTTCAATGACGAAGAATATAAAGCGCGTTTTTTTGACTGGCTTAATAAGCTATGGCATAAAAAGGACAAAAAAATAAACAGGCTGAAACTTACGGGATTCAGAGATTGACTGTATGCATTTCATATATGCCAAGATTCCTGCCATTTTCATCAACACAGGCTGTTTCCATTATTTTTGCCCGACGTATCAGCTCACCCACTCTTTTTTCACTGTGTCTGCCAAATATAACTGTTCCAGGCATCATCTGCCCTTCAACTATCACAACGGGCTTGCCAGGATTATTCTTTGACCATTTAACAAGATTGACCTTTTCCTGATCCAGGTCCTCCCGTTTCTTTTCCAGGGCAGAAATTTTCTCTTCTTCCCGGGCCAGCAGATTCTCTATTTCTTCGTTTCTGTCAAATTTTGCATCCAGTTCCTGTTCTGCTTTCATGGCAACCTGCTGAAGGTGCCCGATCCTGGCCCGCAGTTCTGCTGTTTCAGAAGAATGTTCAGGATTATCTCCAATTGACGCAATTTTTGCCATTATATCCTTTTCTTCAAGCTGTGATCTGTCCTGAATATGGGCAAGCTGAGAAACTTCTCTTTGAATTTCCAGGTTTTCCTGGCTCAATTTTTCCATATTCTGCCGGCACAGGCCTATTTGATTCTCAATCTCGCTTAGTCTGGCAGCATTTTTCTCCAGTTCCTTTTCTGTAAAAACATCATGGCCAACCTGGATAGTATTATGCCCAGCCTTTTCACTGCCTATATTCTTGGCCCTGACCCCCATTTTGGCAGAAATTTCTGAAGATATCAGCTTGCCTCCCACAACACAGGAGCCAGAACACTCCACATCTGAATCGACTATCTCCTTTTCAATAACAACATCGCCCATACAGACAATGGATGATTTATGAATAAATTTGGCATATATACTGCCGCGGCAATAAATTTTGCCTTCATTTATACCGTTTTCAATGCGCACACTGCCCTGGGCATCAATGATGCCGCCATCAAGTTCAACAGCTTTTATATCATTGCCGCTCACCTTAAAACCCGATTTTATCCTTCCGTTAACATTGACATTTCCGGAATATGTGACATGGCCGGTTTCAAAATCCACATCACCAGAGGTGACATATTCGCTGTGGACAAATATATGGCCTGAAAGGGAATATTTGGGGAACCCGCTTACAGCAGCCAATACCTTAAGACCGTCCTCTGAAAACTTTACTCCCTTGCCAAGTTTGAGCATGATATCATTTCCAGGCACAGTTTCAATTTCCTTGCCAAAAATATTTCTGCCGTTCCTGGATTCCACAGCAGGAATCTTTTCTGCAAGAACCGTATCTTCTTCAACATGGGGAACACTGCCCCTGTCCCTGAAATCAATTGTTCCGTCCACAGTAAGGCCGCCAGCCTTAAGATAATCAGTGTCAAAAAAAAACTCCACCTTTGCATCTTTTCCCTGAACAGGCAGAATACCCTTTGCAACCCTGAAGGATTTTGTTCTGAAGCCGCTTGAGTTTATGAACCCCTCAATCATTTTATCATCAGCAATCCCCTGAACGATTCCCTTGTCCAGCAATGCCTGTTTTACGCGCTCAACACTGACAGAAGGGTCAAAATTATCTGTTTTGGATAAGAAGGCTGCCATGAAATCCTCAGAAATTGCAAGCTGGAGGCCTCCATCAATTATTTCAGGCTCCAGAGTGGCAACATCAGGCTCTTCTGCACTTTCTCCAGAATTATCGTAAACTGCATTTTCCACTTCTGAATCGGTACCCTGATGATCTGGCAGGCAGGCACCTTTTCTGTTCTGAAGCCTGAGTATATATTCACATTGTTTGCTGGTCAGCATGCCTGCCTCCATCAGGAGCTCCCCCAAAAGGCGCACTTTTCTTTTGTGCCGGATATCATCTTCCTGTTCTTCAAGGGTAAGTTTTAAAACACTGTGGTTGATAAAGCCTTTTTTGATTGCAATTGCACCGAATCTCAAGTCCTGTTGACGCATGGCAAACACCTTGGCAGCCTGTATAAGTTTTTTCATATTTTCCGGCGAAACAAGCTCATGATCCAGAAGATACTTTTTCAAAGCAGATTCACAATCATCAGCTCCGCGGCACTCATCCAATGCATTCTGGAGTTCCTGTTTTGTGATTATGCAGTTCTTAACAGATAAAAGACCCAACAGAGGAATTTTCAGCCGGTCTGAGCCCGAATTTGCCATAAAAGATACCTCCGTGCAAAAAAAATCAAATCAAAAATGCTGTCAATCCGGCTGCAATAAATACGGATTCAATAATAAATTCCTGGTGCATGCCTGATACAGGAATACCTTTTTTAAAAAACCTGATTAATACAATCATAATAAAAGGTATAAAAGCAAGCAATAAAGCCTTTGAAGCCAAAAAACCAGAAATTGAAGCAGCAGACAAAGCCATAAGATCAATGAAAAGAACACATTGAATTATCAGCATGCTGCGTTTTTCTCCCACCAGCACAGGCAGGGTTTCCTTGCCCGTAATTCTGTCCCCCTGTATGGCCAGAACATCAAAAAAAGCTGTCCTGGCAAAAACAAGGCCTGTGGCAAATATAAAAGGAACTGCAACATGATGGACGGGACTGCCGTTTGCCACAGCCGGCAGAATACAGGTGACAATCCCCCAGGCAAGAGTAATCAATATGGTTTTTGAACCTGGAATATCCTTGATTCTGGCAATCCTGTGCCTTTCCGGTACAAAAGGCAGAATCTTAAGGTTATAGGACAGGCCCAGAAGGCTCATGACAAGCAGAATCACGAAGGCAAGCAATCCTGTGATAAAACTCAGGTAAAGGCCGGCAGCTCCTGAAACCACGGCAAGCATCCACAGAGAGGCCCTGTGCTTTTCATAAAAGGCTGCCCGCCCAGGATGATTGTATCTGTCCGATTTTACCGTAAAAAGATTATTCAAAACCTGCATGGAAAGCACATAGAGCATGGAAATCAGGGTATGGGGATATGCATGGGTGATACTCTGCAGTTTTGAACAGGCATATGTTAAAAAACCTGCCCCTGCTGCTGCCATGATATTTGTTTTCAATAAAAAATTACGGACAAGATACAGAAAGGATTTAAATGCATGGCGTTTGTTAAGATGATTTTCTATTTTTGAACATGTATCGTTTATGATCCAGTTGGGAGTGGAAGCACCTGCTGTAATGGCAAGAGACCGGGCACCGGCAAGTTTGTCATATTCAATTTCAGATGCATTTTCAATATGAAAGGCGGGTTTGCCAGCCATGGCAGCTATCTGTGCAAGACGTTTTGTATTGCCGCTTTGTCTGCCTCCAATCACTATTACAGCATCGCTTTCCTCTGCAAGTTCCCGAATTTCGGCCTGGCGTTTTTCAGTGGAACCGCATATGGTGTCAAATATCTCATAATGGGGTGCGTTTTTTGCACACCATTGTTTTATTTCACTGTACAAACCTGTATTCTGGGTTGTCTGCGCCACCACAACCGCCTTCTCAAACACAGGCAGGTTTTTAAGCTCCTGCATTGTGGTTATGGTATGGCCGTTGCCCGCAGCATACCCGAGAAGGCCGATTACTTCAGGGTGTTTTTTGTCCCCCGCAATAATGGTTGAATAACCTTTGCGCGCAAACCTGCTTATAATTGCCTGAACCCTGACAACCCTGGGGCAGGTGGCATTGACAACATTAAAACCTGCTTCTGCAAGAGCCTTTTCATCTTCAGGAGGCACCCCATGCGCCCTTATAAGAACAATACCAGTGCCGGTTTCAGGAATTTTGTCAAGCCTGAAAATTTTCTTTTCCTCCAGCATCTGAAGCACCTGCGGGTTATGAATAAGAGGGCCGTATGTAAAAATAGGGCCCTTTGAAAGGTTGGAAGCATCCAGAACCATGTCCACAGCCCTTCTGACTCCCATACAGAATCCAGCTGTTTTTGCGATTGTAATTTTCAATGGATACAGATTCTCACTAAAGGCTGGTTAAAAGAGATATAAGCCTGTCAAATTCTGTGTCAGAAGCAAATCTGATTTCGATTCTGCCCTTCTCACCGTTCCTATGAACCCTG
>CAYUOB010000050.1:0-20586 GCA_964446145.1 uncultured Desulfobacula sp. | reverse complement strand
ATCTGCAGGATCAGTTTTTCAGGCTGTGAATGGGGGCAGGGATCTGTCCGCCATATTTTACAAACCTGTCACAAAGTGATGAGTTGGGTATGTTCATTATTTTTGCCTCTCCAAGCAGACCTCCGAAATATACTTTTTCTCCTGCTTTTTTACCTGGAACCGGAATCAGCCTTGTGGCGGTAGTTTTTGAGTTTATCATACCTATGGCCATTTCATCTGCAATTATGCCTGCAAGGCATTCTTCCGTTATATCCCCCGGAAGCGGAACCATATCAAGACCAACAGAACACACACAGGTCATTGCCTCCATTTTTTCCACAGATAAAAATCCTCTGTCAGCAGCTTCTGCAATATTGAGGTCTTCTGTTACAGGTATGAATGCTCCGCTCAATCCTCCCACATGGGAGCTTGCAAAGGCACCTCCTTTTTTGACTGCATCATTGAGCATTGCAAGGGCTGCAGTTGATCCTGGAACGCCTATGCTGGTAAGGCCCATTGCCTGAAAGATTTCCCCTATTGAATCTCCCACAGTGGGGGTGGGAGCAAGGGAAAGATCAACCACTCCGAATTTTATTCCGAGATCTCCGGCAACTTCCCGGCCTATGAGTTCACCCACACGGGTGACCTTGCACGCAGTTGTCTTGATTACTTCGGCAATACTGCCAAGCGTCATATCCGGCCTTGTTTCAAGGTTGCGTTCAATGGCTTTTTTTACCACTCCCGGGCCTGAAACCCCGACATTGATCACAGCATCACTGACTCCCACGCCAAGATATGCACCTGCCATAAAAGGCATATCCTGAGGAATATTGGCGAACACACAAAGTTTTGCACAGGCAAGGCCGTCATCTTCTGCGCTCAGGGTGGCGGCTTTTTTGATGACCTTTGCCATTTCAAATACAGCATCCATGTTAATACCTGCCCTTGTGGTGGCAACATTGACAGAGGCACACACCCTTTTTGTCCTGGAAAGTGCATGGGCAAGGCTGTCAATCAGGGCTTTATCTCCCTTTGCAATCCCCTTTTCAACAAGAGCGGAAAACCCGCCGATGAAATCAATGTTTACACATTTTGCAATATCATCAAGCTCCATTGCAATCTCAATCATCTGATCCGGGGAAAAGCATGCTCCAACAAGGGCAATCGGGCTTATGGCGATTCTTTTGTTTACAACTTCAACCCCGTATTTTTCACCTGCTGCATCACAGGTTGCAACAAGGTTTTCTGCATGGCGGACTATCTTTGTTCGTATATTATGTCTGAATTGTTTAATGTCATGGCTTATGCAGTCAAAAAGGTTTATTCCAAGGGTGACTGCCCTGACATCAAGGTTTTCATTCCTGACCATTTCGATTGTTGATATTATTTCATTATCATTGAACATTGTCTGTGGTTCCGTAATTAAATTTAGATTTTATTTATTGCATCAAAAATATTTCTGTGCTGGATTCTTATATCAAGGTCAAGTTCCCGGGCTTTTTGGCGCAGGGCATTGAACAGGGCGTTTCTGTCAGTGTCATCTGTTATGAAAACCCTGTATGACATGATATTGGACTCAGGGTCCATGCCTCCTTTGAACACAGCCTTCAAATCTTCAATATTGGCTTTGTATTCTGCAATAACTGCTGAGATTTTTGCCACAAGGCCCTTCTGATCCGGGCCTATTGTGGTGATAAGAAAGGTATCTCCTTTAGAAATGCTGTCTTTGGCATTCTTATTGTCGCAGAATGTGTTGATGTGGATTGAAAGCCCTGTGTCGCAGGTTCTGTGCATGATTGTTTCCGCAAGGGTTTCAGACCCTGTGCCTGTGGGCGGTTCAACAATGAAAAAACCTGCAAACTGGCCCTGAAGAATCATCTGATTCACATTTTCAAGATTGCATTCAAGGTCAAATAAAATATTGGAAATCATTGCAATGATTCCGGGTCTGTCCTGTCCAAGTACTGTTATTATAATTTTGTCCATCTGGGTTATTCCTTTTATATTCTGCTGCGCAGGTCTGAAATTGTTTTCCCATAATCTTTTGTGTTGAAAATGGCAGATCCTGCCACAAAGGATGAAGCTCCTGCACCTGCAACAGCACCTATTGTATCAGCATTGATGCCTCCGTCCACCTGGATTATGGCATTGGAATTTTTCTTTTTAAGCAGTTCTGATACGGTTTTTATTTTGTCCACGCTTGATTCTATGAATTTCTGGCCCCCGAACCCGGGATTCACACTCATTATCAGCACAAAATCAAGCTGATCTGCAACCCATTCAAGGCAGGATACAGGAGTGGCAGGGTTTAGAGCAGCTCCTGCCCTGATTCCTGATCCTTTAATGAGTTGAAGGGTTCTGTGCAGGTGTGTGCAGGCTTCCACATGCACTGAAATATAATCAGCTCCTGCTTTTATAAATTCAGGTATGATCAGGTCTGGTTTTTCAATCATGAGGTGGACATCCAGAACAAGCCCTGACCTTCTTTTGCAGGCTTCAACAATGATCGGCCCGTAAGTGATATTGGGGACAAAATGTCCGTCCATTACATCAATGTGTACCCAGTCTGCGCCGGCTTTTTCTATTCTGTCAAGTTCCTGTCCAAGACAGGTGAAATCAGCTGATAAAATTGAAGGGGCAATTATTCCCATAATAATTCTCCTGTTCCATTGTTCTTTTGCCTGGAATCAATGGCATAAGTTTTTGAGTTCAGGTTTTCGTATCATGCGGCATGCAAAAAAACCGTCCATGTCAGGCAGGCTGGGGTATGTTTTTAAAAAACCCCTGGAATTTGCCATGGCAGCAGGCGGTTTTTCATCAATTGAAAAATCCCTGCGTTTTTTTAAAAAATGCATGATGACATTTTCATTTTCTTCTTTTTCACATGAACATACGGCATATACAAGGATACCTCCCGGCCTGACAAGGTTTGATGCTGCATTCAGTATTTTTTTCTGGGATGCGGCAAGCCTTGCAATGTCATTTTTTGTCCTTTTCCATTTTGTATCTGGATTGCGCCTGAGCACGCCAAGCCCGGTGCAAGGGGCATCTACCAGTACACGATCAAAATATGAGGGAAAATCTTTGATGCCGGTTCTGAGTATGTCACAGGCCTTTGTTTCAATTATGTCAATGCCAAGCCTTGCTGCTTCAGATTCAAGTGATGCAAGCTTGTCAGCCTTTATATCAAGGGCAGTGATACTCCCCTGATTTTTCATTATCTGTGCAATATGGCATGTTTTGCCGCCGTTTCCTGCACAGGTATCAAGGATTCTTTCCTCTGGCTCAGGGTCAAGCAGGGCAGTCACAAGCTGTGCTGCCTCGTCCTGAACCTGGAACTGCCCTTTTCTGAATGCGTCAAGTTCATGAACCGGCACGGCAGGCCCCCTGATTTTTATTCCCCACGATGAATAATCAGTGAATCCGGTTTCACTGACATGGGCAGACAATTCCTGTGCAAGGCTGTTCCGGTCCGTTTTCAGCGTATTCGTCCGTATTGTTATTGGCGGAATAGTATTGATCTGTTCACATAATGCACATGTTTGATTAAATCCAAAGGCATTGATCCATTTTTCTGCCAGCCACAGTGGAAGGGAATATTTTACACTGACAAATTTTTTTTTCTGTTTTGATCTGTCAGGCAGATTAAGGTTCCGCCAGTTGCATGCTGCTTTTCTCAGGACAGCATTGATAAAATTTGCAGCTTTTTTCCCGCAGTGGTATTTTGCTGTTTCAACTGCAGTATCCACTGCTGCAAAATCAGGCACCCTGTTCATGTGCTGAATCTGAAAAATACCGATCCGCAGAATATATAAAACCTTTATATCCATTTTTTCAACAGGGATATTTGAAAAGGCGCGGATGGTATAATCAATGAATTTTCTGTGGCGCAACACTCCGAAAATCATGGCATTGCACAGATTTCTGTCATTCAGGGCAAGGCCGGCCATTGCTTTTTCGTGTTTTTTCAGGCTTGAATCAAGGGTAAACTGATTTCTATGCCATGAATCAAGCACTGACAGGGCTATGTATCTGGGATCGGTTTTCATTCAGGAATCAAACCTGACAGGAGGTATTATCCTGCTGCCGCACAGGAATTGGGCTGCGTTCAGGCGTTTTCCGGATGTTCCCATCAGTTCAAGGATGGCAAGGCAGCCTTTTCCGGCAGCAACATGAATTGCTGTTTTATCACAACTGACAATGGTGCCGGGGCTTTGATCGGCCTGAGTGTCGCAGGAGCGGGCTTTATAGATTTTTATCATCCTGCCTTGAAGGCTGGTAAAAGCGCCGGGCCAGGGGTTCATGGCATTAATATGGGCCTGGATTTCTTCTGCAGGAAGTGTCCAGTTAATTTTGCCGTCACTTTTTTTCAGCATGCTGACATAGGTTGCTGCTGCATGATCCTGGGGTTTCGGAGTTATTCTGTTATCCAGAATTCCGTCAATGGTTTTGACAACAAGGTCTGCCCCGAGCCTGGCAAGCCTGTCGTGAAGATCCTGAGCTGTGTCATCTTCTGTAACGGGAGTATCAGCCTGAAGAAGGATATCTCCTGCATCCATTGCTTTTTTCATTACAATTGTGGTCACACCGCTGGTTCTGTCACGGTTGGCAATTGCTGCCTGTATGGGAGAGGCTCCCCTGTATCTGGGCAGAAGCGATGCATGTATGTTGACAGGATATATGCGCGGAATATCAAGGATCCTCTGTGAAAGAAGCTGCCCAAAGGCTGCAACCACAAAAAAATCAGGAAAAAGGGATTTCAGTTTCTGCTCTGCTTCATCCGTATTGACGGATTCGGGCTGAAACACCTCAATACCAAGCTCAAGTCCTGCTTTTTTAACAGGGGGGAATGCAAGTTTTCTGCCTCTTCCTTTTTTTCTGTCAGGCTGGGTTACAACAAGGCAGACATCAAACCTGTCCGTGGCAGCAAGCTTTTTCAGGGCAGGCACACTAAAGTCCGGGGTTCCCATGAATATGATTCTGGTTTTATTTTCCACTTTGCTTTAATTTTTTCATGATTTTCTTTTTGTACATGCTTCTTTTGAGCACGCTTATCCTGTCAATGAATAAAATACCATCCAGATGATCGATTTCATGCTGCATTATGATGGCAAGAATGCCATGGGCATCAAATTCAAGTTTTTCCCCTTCAATTGAAAGTGCCCTGACACTGACATGCTCATAACGTTTCACGTCTGCATTGTAGTCAGGCACGCTGAGGCAGCCTTCCTTTTCAGAAACAATACTTCCTGAGGCATCAATGATTTCGGGATTTATCAATGCCCTGAATTCCTGTTTCAGATCCCTTGATGAATCTTCTTCATCCTTTGGTCTTGCAGCATTTATATCATACACGATAATACGTTTGTTGACCCCTACCTGGGGAGCAGCAAGGCCCACGCCCGGAGCTTCAAACATGGTCTCTCCCATGTCTGAACTGAGTTTTCTTATCTGTTCATCAATTGTTTCCACCTTTACAGAAGGCCTGGATAAGGATTTTTCAGGATAGGTGATAATATTGAGAATGGCCATTTTTGTTAAGAATATCCTTTGCAGTTTTTATGTCTTGTTTTATTTGTTCTGACAGTTCATGAATATTGTTGAATTTTTTTTCATCCCTGAGGCGCTGTACCATGTTGACACGGATTCTGGTGCCGTAGATATCATGGTCAAAATCAAGTATATGCACCTCAATTGTAAACATCCTGTCTCCGAAAGTCGGAGAAAATCCAATATTTGCAACACCCATGAAATTGCCTTTTATTGTCTCAACTGACACTGCATACACTCCAAGTTTTGGACACAGCTCATCATAAAGTTTTATATTGGCGGTTGGGAAACCAAGCTGGCTGCCTCCACGTTCACGGCCCTTTATGACCTTGCCCCTTATCTGATAATGACGGCCAAGGTATTTCATGGCCTGATCCACGCGGCCTTCCATGACAATTTCACGTATTCTTGTGCTGCTGATCCTTTCAAGCCCTGTTTCAGCATCATTTGTCCAGGCCGATACAATGGTTTCAAACCCAAGTTCCCTGCCGCGGGTTTTCAAAAGCTGTGTATTACCTGTTCTGTCCTTTCCAAATGAATAATCCGCACCAATAATTATGGCTTTGATCCCTATTTTATTTACAAGGATTTTTTCAATGAAATCATTGGCTGTGATGGCAGCAAATTCCATGTTGAACGGAATGCATAATAAGACATCAAGCCCGCATTGTTCAATCAGTTCAAGCTTCTGGTCGCGTCTTGTTATAAGAGGCGGCCCTGAAATGCCGAGGGCTTTCAGGGGATGGGGCTCAAAAGTCATGGCAATGGATGTTCCCCCAAGTTCCTCTGCCTTGTCGATAACCTGCTGAAAAAGGCTTTGATGCCCTTTATGAACACCGTCAAAATTGCCTATGGTGATAACAGCGTTTGTGAACGGCTGTTTGATTAAGTCCAGATCTTCAATTAATTGCATATTTCCCTTCTATACGGAACAATGTTCTTGACAAAACTCACAAACACATATATATAGCCTAACTGTCGTTTTTAAGCAATCTTTAATTGTTTTGAAAAAGATTGTCTGAAACGGGGTTAGTGCCGAAGTGGCGGAATTGGTAGACGCACCAGTTTCAGGGACTGGCGAGCGTACGCTTGTGGGAGTTCGAATCTCCCCTTCGGCACCAGCTATCCTTCAAATCCTTAAGCCGAAGTGGTGGAATTGGTAGACACGCTAGACTTAGGATCTAGTGCCGTAAGGCGTGGAGGTTCAAGTCCTCTCTTCGGTACCATCTTTTCTGAATCAGCCCGGGTGTTTCTGGCTTCTCCTTTTGCATCAGGGCATGTCTTCATAAAAATACATTGACCCTTTAATAAATGGTTTGATATAATTTTTTGTTTATGGACAATTATTTTATTTCTAAAGAGGAAAACAATATGGTGCAGTCAAAATCAGAAATTCTGTTTGAAGAAGCCAGAAAATTTATTCCCGGCGGAGTCAATTCCCCTGTACGTGCGTGTGGGTCTGTGGGCGGGCAGCCTTTATTCATTGAAAAAGCTGATAAGTCCACAATTTATGATGTACAGGGAAAAGCTTATATTGATTATGTGCTTTCCTGGGGCCCCCTGATCCTGGGACACAGGCCTGAGCCTGTAATTAAAGCCATTCAGCAGGTACTGGAAAACGGAACAAGTTTCGGAGCGCCCACAGAGCTTGAAACCATTCTTGCCGGTATGGTGATTGATATGGTTCCCTGTGTTGAAATGATACGCATGGTAAATTCAGGCACTGAGGCCACCATGAGCGCCATACGCCTTGCAAGGGGATATACTGGCAGGGATATTATCATAAAATTTGACGGGTGCTACCACGGGCATGCAGATACCTTGCTTGTGGCTGCAGGTTCAGGTGTTGCCACCCTTGGAATTCCCGGCAGTCCCGGTGTTCCTGAATCTGTTATTTCCACGGTTTTATCCCTTAAATACAATGATATTGAAGGGTTTGTAAAAATCATGGAAAAAAGGGGTGAGGAAATTGCAGGGGTTATTGTTGAGCCTGTGGCAGGAAACATGGGAATGGTTAAGCCTGTTGCAGGATTTCTGGAAACTGTGCGTGAGCAGACGGCAAAATACGGTTCTGTGCTTATTTTTGACGAAGTCATGACAGGGTTCAGGGTGGCGCGCGGTTCTGCACAGGGCCTGTTTGGTATCTCACCTGATCTTTCGTGTTTCGGAAAAGTAATCGGCGGAGGCCTTCCGGTCGGCGCCTATGGCGGTAAGAGGAAAATTATGGAACATATTGCCCCTGTGGGCAGTGTATACCAGGCAGGAACACTTTCAGGCAATCCTCTGGCAATGGCTGCTGGGATCGCAACCTTGAAGGAACTGAACAGGGAAGGGATTTATGGGGAGCTTGACAGAAAAACAGCCAGGTTGATGGACGGGTTTGCAAAAGCTGCTGAAAAAGCAGGTGTGAGCTTGAAAACAGACCATGTCGGGGCAATGGCAGGATTCTTTTTTTCCGAAAACAAAGTTGAAAATTTTGATGACGCAAAAAAATGCAATCTTGACAGGTTTGCAAAATTTTACAGGATAATGCTGGAAAAAGGAGTTTACCTTGCTCCTTCACAGTTTGAGGCATGTTTTACAAGCCTTGCCCATTCTGATGATGATATAGAGCGTACAATTGCAGCTGCAAATCAGGCAATGGCAGAGCTTTAGGTCATGGCTGAGCATATCCATCTGATTGCTGCCTGCGGCACAGGCATGGGTACCCTGGCCTGTATTTTAAAAGAGATGGGCCATAAGGTCTCAGGTTCTGATGCCAATATTTATCCGCCCATGAGTGATTTTCTTGCGGAAAAAGGTATTGCCCTTTTTAACGGATATGATGCATCAAACCTGAATCCTGCCCCGGATCTTGTTATTATAGGCAATGCTGTTACGCGTGAAAATCCTGAAGCCGTTGAAGTGATGAAAAAAAATATCCCGTATCTTTCAATGCCTGAGGCTGTGAACAGGTTTGTTGCGCGGGATAAAAAAATTATCCTGGTAACCGGTACCCACGGAAAAACAACAACTTCATCCATCATGGCCCATATCCTGTACATGGCAGGGCTTGATCCCTCCTTTATGGTGGGCGGCATTCTGAAGGATTTTAATTCAAGCTTCAGGATAGGCAGTGGAGAATTCATGGTGATAGAGGGTGATGAATATGATACGGCATTTTTTGATAAAGGCCCTAAATTCATGCATTATGACCCATGGATTACAATAATCACGGGCATTGAATTTGATCATGCAGATATTTTCAGAGACCTGGATCATATAAAAAAAATTTTTTCGGATTTTGTGACAAAAATTGAAAAAACAAGCCATCTGATAGTTTCCAGTGATAATAAAACCCTGTCTTCGATCATGACAGATGTAAAGGGATCTGTTGAAACATATGGAGAACACGGCCAGTGGTCATTTTCAGATTACAGAGTTGAGAATACAAAATCATGTTTTATTGTAAATGGCCCTGGCAGCCGGTACACAGTCTCAACAGGCCTCATGGGCAGGCATAATATGTGCAATTGCACAGCATGTATTGCTGTGGCGCAGAAGGCGGGAATAAATACCGGAGATGTTCTGAAGGCCCTTGAAACTTTTTCAGGCGTCAAAAGGCGGCAGGAGATAAGGGGGGGCAGGAATGGTATTACCATAATGGATGATTTTGCCCATCATCCCACTGCTGTCAGGGAAACCATAGCTGCTGTCAAACCGTTTTACAGCCGTGGCAGGATAATTGCCGTTTTTGAGCCAAGAACCAATACCAGCATGAGAAATGTTTTTCAGGGCACATATCCTGAGGCGTTCCGTGAGGCTGATATGGTATGTATATGTGAACCCGGAGTCAAAAAAAATATACCTGAGGAACAGAAATTTTCAACGGAACAGCTTGTCGCTGACATCAACGGGCTGGGAATCTGTGCGCACCATTTTGATTCTGCAGACTCCATAGTGGACTTCCTTGTTCCGAAGCTTGAAAAGGGCGATCTTGTGCTTGTCATGTCAAATGGCGGATTCGATAATATACACATAAAATTGTTAGAGAATATTGAATGAAGAAAAGAATTTTGTTCCGGATAATCGGAATCGGCACTTTTCATATGGTATTATATCTGTATATAGTTCCCTTTGTCATTTATCCCAGATTCGGAGATAATGGATTTAAATTTGCCGTGCTTGTGGCTGTCATTGTCTCCATTGCAGTCCTGGGCACCCTGTTCCTGGGAAAAAGAAATAAGAGGAGAGAAAATGAACGCGATTAAAAAAATTGACTGGACACCTGAATTCAGTGTGGATGTTGAACATATTGACAAGCATCAGAAAAAAATGTTTGAATTTTTCAACCAGCTTATTGAGCTCAAACAAGGTAAAAAAGATGCAAAAGCATGTATAAATCTTATTTCCGAAATTCATGATTACAGCAAATTGTATTTCAGTGAAGAGGAAAGATATCTTAAAAAAAAGAAATATCCTGATTTTGGCGCCCATTCCAAGGCCCACCGTCAGTTCATAAAAACTTCCATAACATTCAGAAGACAGATTTCGGAAGATATTGACAATTTTACATATGAAATGATTGACGAACTCAGAGGATGGCTTATAAACCATATCCGTGAAATGGATTCTCTTTATATACCTTTTGTAAGAATTCAGCAGTATATTGAAGACTTATCCCGGAAAAATTAAAGTCTGTTTTCATATTTGACGATACTCATGGACAGGTGAGGTTTTATGATAAATTGTAATTGTGGTAATAAAATCATGACTTTTGATTATAAAATAATTCCTGTCCATCGTGAAATGATTGATTCTCCCTATGGGATTAAGGGATTTTCAGAAAGGAGAAAAACGGTCAGCCGGAGATTTAAAAAGGATCGCAGAAAACACAAGGCAGACAGACGGAAAAGTATAAGAGAAGGAGTAGTTGTAAATCTGTCCTTTAAATCAAACCGGCGCAAGGGCACTGACAGAAGAAGATGCCAGGTGTCAACTCTGGCATGAAAATTTCTGCTTTGTGTCGATGCCGTATTTTTTTATTTTGTTCAGCAGAGCTGTATGGGAGATATCAAGGGATTTTGCGCTTTGACGGATACTTGGGTGGGCATTTAGTGCAGACTCAATAATTTTTTTTTCATATCTGCCCACCATTGCTTTTAATGGGCCGTGCTGCATGGTACGGGCCGGTTCCAGCCCTTTGATGGTGGCTTCAATATCGTGGCCGAATATAATCCAGTTTTCATCTATTGTATCGTTGTCCGACAATATGGCTCCGCGTTCAATGACATTTTTAAGTTCCCTGACATTTCCGGGCCAGTCATGGGTAAAAAGTTTGTGTACAGCCCTGTCAGACAGTTTTTTGGCCTGGATTCCGGCTTTTTTTGCGGCGCGGGTCAAAAAATGCTCTGCCAGAAGCGGGATATCCTCATATCTTTCCTTCAGGGGCGGGACATGAATGGGAAGAACATTTATTCTGTAATAAAGATCTTCCCTGAATTCATTATTCTGAATCATCTGTTCAATGACCCTGCTTGTTGCGGTAATTATACGGGTATTTACAGGAATTTCCCTGACTCCTCCTATTCTGCGCACTCTTTTTTCCTGAATCACCCTTAATATTTTGGCCTGCGCGCCAAGCGGCATATCCCCTATTTCATCAAGAAAAAGGGTGCCATTGTCTGCAATTTCAAACAATCCCTGTTTTCCTTTTTTTTCAGCACCTGTAAATGCTCCCTTTTCATATCCGAACAATTCACTTTCCAGAAGTGATTCAGGCAGGGCAGCACAGTTTACAGCGACAAACTCTCCTTTTACATTGCTTTCAGTGTGAATGGCTCTTGCAAACAATTCCTTGCCGGTTCCGCTTTCTCCCCGGATTGAGACAATTGAGGAAGTTCTGGCAATTTTCTGGGCAAATGAAATTGCATCCATTATGGAGGCGCTTTTTCCTATGATATCACTGAAAGTATACTGGGCAGGATTGTTTACCTGGTCGGCAAGTTCCTTTATTTCTTTCATATTTCTCATGATTTCAATGGCGCCGGTTATTTCACCTGTAATATCTTTTATGGGAACACCTGCTGAGAAAAACTGGAAACGGCCCTTTGAGGTGATGATGTCCCTTTTTTTGTTGTGAAACGATTTTCCCTTCAGGCATTCAAGAAGGTCATGATTTTCAGCCGGCAGGGCTGATAATTTTCTGCCGCTCACTGTGATATCCGTCCATCCCAGCATTTTTTTTGCCACCCTGTTGATTGTGGTGATAAACCCGAATTTGTCTATGGACAGAATTCCGTCACTGATACTGTCCAGAACCAGTTCAAGCCTTTTTTCCCTGATCTGCTGAGGCATGGAATTTATGGGAGTGATTTCAATAAGATCGGGTATGGTTTCAAGGTGTTTTATTATAAGCCTGTCTGAAGGAGAAAATCTAGATCCCTTTGTCTCGATATAAATAAGGGTCTTTTTATCCTTGTTTTCAACTTCCATTGAAATGATATTCAGGTCGTCTTCTGTAATTACCCTGGTAATATCTTCAACAATCTGTTTTCTGTCTGTAAATAAAAGTTCAAGTTTCAGGGTGGAATGGTTCATGGCAGAATATGTCCGGTTGTATGTGATGAGCACGTATTTAAAAGGATATAGAGTATCCGGAACTGATTGTCAAATCCTGCCTGATTTTATACCGGCTCATTGACTTGAAGGCAGAGGCTTACTATTATTAAATCCTTATAATTGAATTAAAATGCAGATTCAGGACAAGAACAGTGTTTGACCTTGATTATCTGTCCGGCAGGGGCTTTTTTTCCAGGCTGGATTATTTTTTTGCCAAATACCTTACCATGGCATCCGGAGAAGAAAATTCCCTGGTATCGGTAAGCCTTGCCCTTGTTTCAAAGGCATTGTCCCAGGGGCATATCTGCCTTGATATGAATGATACTGCCGGTATTGCCATGCTGTTTTCCGAACTTGAAGCAAATGATTTCCGCGTTGAACTACCTGATTCAGATACCTGGATCACTGCCCTGAAAGCTTCATCAATGGTTTCTGAAAACATTCATACTCCCCTTGTGCTGGATAAGGACAACAGGCTTTATCTTGCAAAATATTATGATTTTCAGAACAGGCTTGCCCTGAATATCACAGGCCGTGCCCTGCCAAAGGAGGGATTGCAGGATGAATCCTGCATGGATGAGGGCCTGGTTGATGAACTTGTGAAAAAAAATTTTTCCGGAGCAGGCATTAACACCATACCTCAGCAGAATGCTGTCAAAAATGCCTTGTTGAACCGTTTTACCCTGATTTCAGGAGGCCCCGGCACTGGAAAGACATATGTCATAAATATGATAAAAAAAATATTCACTGAATATTGTATTTTGAATAATATGCCGGAGCCGGTTATCATATGCGCTGCCCCCACAGGCAAGGCAGCATCGAAACTTAAAAACGGCAGAACCATTCATTCTGTTCTGGGGGTGCGGAAAAACAGGCCTGATTTTTATTTTAATTCTGAAAATCAGCTTGCAGCAGACCTTGTCATCATTGATGAAGCTTCCATGATTGATTTAATGCTGATGACACGGCTTTTGGAAGCCATACCTTCCACAGCAGGGGTGGTGCTTTCAGGTGATGTCCATCAGCTGTCCTCAATCCAGGCGGGATCGGTATTTTCCGATATATGCCGGTCACAGGCTCTCTCGGGATCGGTTTTCATGCTTGAATATAATTTCAGGTCTCAGGGAAAATCAGGGATTGAGGCATTGTCAGGTGCGATCAATGATAATGATGCCGGCAGTGTCGAACAATTATTAAGCTCAGGCTTCCATGATGATATTGAGTTTCATGGCCTTGATTCTGAAATCGGATGGAAAAATTTTCTTGTTCCATGTATCAGGAAAGAATACCGTGCTTTTGTTTGTTCTTCAACAATTGAGACAGCCCTTGAAAACATGGATGAATTCAGGATTTTATGTGCCCATAATTCCGGAGAATTTGGAACATTACAAATTAATAATGTCTGTGAAAATATTTTGCAGCCGGAAAACATTTCTGGTATACATGAAAAAATTTTTAAACGGATCATAATGGTGAGAACAAATGATTATCAGAAAGGGCTGTTCAATGGCGACACAGGAGTCCTTTATGAACAAACAGGCGGTGATCAGACCGCTTTTTTCAGGGATCAGGATGCAGGAATCACGCGTTTTAAAAAAATTGACCTGCCCCCCCATGAAACAGCTTTTGCCATGACGATCCATAAAAGCCAGGGGTCAGAATTCAGAACAGTGCTGGTTGTTATTCCTGACAGACTGTCTCGGATCATAACAAGGCAGTTGTTGTATACGGCAGTGACCAGGGCAAAGGACAGGCTTATTGTTGCAGGAAATATGGATATTATCAGGCAGGCGGTAAAACTTGATGTCAGCAGAAATTCAGGGCTTACTGCAATGATTGAGAACATGATGACAGGTATGCATCAATGAAAAAAATCATTCAAAAGCTTTGTACTTCCAGGCTGTTTATATATTTTCTGTATGTTTTTGTGAGGATTTATCTTTTAACAATCAGTGTTAAAATTGAAAATGAAGAGGAGTGGACAGGCCTGGTTAAGAATGGAAAGCCGGTTGTAATCTGTCTTTTTCATCAGCAGTTTTTTTTCATTGTCCGTTTTTTCAGAAAATATCTGATCCATTCTCCATGCATAATGATAAGCAGAAGCCGGGACGGAGATATAGGTGCTCTTCTGGCTCATTATTCCGGATGCAGTGTGGTAAGAGGGTCTTCTTCCAGAGGAGGCAGGCAGGCCATGGAAGAAATGGTTGAGTATCTGAGTAAACCAGGAAGATTCTGCATTCATCTGGTGGACGGCCCAAGGGGGCCCATTGGCAGGGTAAAGGCCGGGGCAGTCAGAATAGCCCAGAAAACAGGAGCCTGTCTTGTTCCTGTGTATTTTATTTCAGACGGATTCTGGCAGGTTGGTTCCTGGGACAGGTTCATGATTCCCAAGCCTTTTTCCCGTGTTATTTTAAGGTTTGACAAAAAAATAGATGCAGATTCCATTGGCACCGACCGGGAATTTGAAGAAAGGCGCCTTGAACTTGAAACCGTTATGGGGCCGTATCTTGTCAATCACTCTCATGAAAGAAAGGATATATGAAAAAGGATAAAACAATACCTGAGCAGGTGTGGCAGTTGTTCTGTTCTGTAAAACTGACAATTTATACACTTGTTCTTCTTGCCGTGACATCGGTCTTTGGAACAATTATTCTTCAGAACGGTGAACCAGGGCAGTATATAAGGCTTTACGGGCAGCGCTTCTATAATATCATCAGGGTTTTTAACCTTGATGATATGTATCAGGCATGGTGGTTTGTATCTTTGATTGTCATTTTATGCATCAATATTGTGGTCTGCTCCGTTGAAAGATTATCCCATACATGGAAAATTATTTTTCCTGACAGAATCAGGTTTAACCCGGACAGGTTCAGAAAACTTAAAAATTTTGAATCATTTACCGTGAAAAGAGATTTTAACCTGTTATCTTTGCATTGCGAAACTGTGCTGAAAAAATTCTGCGGCAAGGTAATAAAAAAAAAGACAGATTCCGGGCTTGTAATGTATGCGGAAAAGGGAAGGTGGACAAGGATCGGAGTATATGTGGTGCACTCAAGTATTCTGCTGCTGCTGCTGGGGGCCCTGATAGGCAATGTTTTCGGATTCAAGGCCAATCTGCGCCTTGATGAAGGCGCAAGCTCTGATACTGTGATGGATGCAAAACACCGGGTCCCCGTAAAACTGGACTTTACAATCCGGTGCAATGATTTTGATGTGAAATTTTATAAAAACGGAGCCCCTGAAGAATACAGATCAAACCTGACAATCATTGAGAACGGCAGGGAAAGTCTTACAACTGATATAAGGGTCAACCATCCTTTAAGGTACAAAGGCATAAATATATTTCAGGCCTCCTACGGCACAATACCGTCTGATTCCGTAACTCTGGAAATTATAGACAGCTCGGATAAAAGCACCATAACCCGTTCCCTCAAACCGGGCCGGAAACTGGAACTGCCGGGTAATGGCGGAACTTTCACTCTTGACGGGATTGTACCCCATTTTGATTTTATGGGCCATAACCTCGGCCAGGCCTTTGTGGGCCATATTGCAGGCCCTGACGGCAAAGAGATACAGATAGGCCTTCCTGTAAAATTTCCAAGCTTCGACAAGATGAGAAGAGGGAGGTTCGCCTTTGTAATAAAGGAGTTTGAAAAAAAATACTATACCGGACTTGAGATCACAAAGGATCCAGGGATCTATTATGTTTATGCAGGATTTATAATGATAATCATAGGATGCTGGATAACTTTTTTCATGTCACATCAGTCCTGGTTTATTGAACTTGAGCCGGAAGGCGCTGAATCTGTCAGAATAAGCCTTTCAGGCACATCCAACCGCAATCCCCAGGGAATGAAACTTAAAATAAGAAAACTCAGTAACAGATTAAAGGAAGAATAAATCCCATGAACAGCTCTCTTGCATTATCATCGGCAACTTTCATATATGCTCTGGCCTCAATTTTTTATATTGGTTTTTTTGCCTTTAAAAAAGAGGCTCTTTCAAAACTCGGTTTTTTTGTGTTGATAGCAGGGTTTGCGGATAACACCCTCGGCATTGTTTTAAGGTGGGTGGAATCATATCAGATGGGGTACGGGCATGCCCCGTTTTCAAATATGTATGAGTCTCTGATATTTTTTTCATGGACAGTTGCCATTCTTTATATCGTTGTTGAACTGCGCTACAAAGAAAGCATCATAGGAGTTTTTGCCTCTCCCCTTGCTTTTCTTGCAATTGCATATGCATCACTTTCTCCTGATGTCAGCAGCAGGATTTCTCCTCTGATTCCGGCCCTGAAAAGCAATTGGCTCATTGCCCATGTCATTACCTGTTTTCTTGGATATTCAGGATTCGCAGTGGCATTTGGGTTCAGTATAATGTATTTTATCAAACCTTCTGATCCGGGCTCGTCTTCTGTATTTTCAAGGCTGCCTTCATGGGACCTAATTGATGAACTGACCTATCAGATGATTGTTTTCGGATTTCTTTTCCTTACCATCGGCATTATTACAGGTGCTGTTTGGGCAAACAGTGCCTGGGGCAAATACTGGACATGGGATCCAAAGGAGACCTGGTCCCTTATCACCTGGTTTATCTATGCAATTTTCCTGCATCTTCGCCTTATGAGGGGGTGGCAGGGGAAAAATCTTGCCTGGGTTTCCATAGTCGGGTTTCTGGCCGTGCTTTTTACTTATTTCGGAGTGAATTATGTACTGAGCGGACTGCACAGCTATGCCTGATCATCATTTGTCTTTCCTTAATTTATCTTGACAAGAAAACAAGATATTAATATAGATTAACCCAAATTACGGACGGTGTTGCAAGACGCTTGAACACAGCTGTCTGCAAATAAAATAGTCCGGATGCCGTGTCTGCTGAAATCTGTCGGATCAGCCTGATCCTGGCGGATTCCGGTATGTTCCGGCCCGGGCATAAATGGTTAATGTATCATCAACATTTTAATTGATGGAGTTTTCATGAGTGAGATAGAAAACAGGACGGAAAGTGGTGCCACGGCCAGTGCAGGGGAATGCATTGCCGGAGACGAAAAAGATGATAAGGGCCTGGGGCTTGGAATCATCTTTTTTATTGCTGCATTTGTTGTATGCTTTTTATCCGGCACACTGCTGTTTCCCAAACTGCTCTATTCGAAGAAGGAGCAGCCTTTTAATTTTAACCATGCCCTTCATGTGGGTGAAACAGGTGATTGCGAAACATGCCATTTTTTGAGGGAAGACGGGACTTTTAACGGGATTCCCAAACTTGAAAAATGTCTGGACTGTCATTCTGAAGAAACCCTGGGCGATTCAGAAGATGAAGCTGTTTTTGTGGAAAAATATGTTGCACAGGACAAGCAGGTTCCCTGGTATGTCTATTCAAGACAGCCTGACTGTGTATTCTTTTCCCATGCAGCGCATATGAACGGAGCAGGTATGGACTGTGTTACCTGCCATGGTCATATTGGCGAATCAAGCACTTTAAGACCTTACGAAGAAAACAGGATTACAGGCTACAGCCGCGACATCTGGGGAAAAAATATCTGGGGAATCAAGAAGCATTCCTGGGACCGCATGAAGATGGATGACTGCGCTGAGTGTCACAAAAAGGAAACAGGCCATAAAGGCTATTGTTTCCAGTGCCACAAGTAAAAACCTGAAAAAAACAAGATTCTAAAACTTTATAGAGGAATTATTTATGAAAGTTGACAGAAGAAGCTTCCTGGGGTTGGGACTTGGTGCGGTTGCCGGTATCGCGGTTTCCCCTGTCGGGTTGAAACTGATGGATGATTCATCCATATGGACACAGAACTGGCCATGGACTCCTGTCCCTGCTGACGGAGAAGTAAATTATGTGAATTCAGTATGCAGCCTCTGTCCCGGAAGCTGCGGAATAACTATACGAAGAATAGACAAAAGACCTGTTAAGATTGAAGGCAATGCAGAATATCCGGTTAATAACGGCGGTGCCTGCCTGCATGGGATATCAGGGCTTCAATACCTGTATGCCCCTGAAAGGGTGAAAACCCCGTTAAAGAAGACAGGTGACAAATTTCAGCAGATTTCCTGGGAGGAGGCCATTGGAATTGTGGCTTCAAAGCTTGCCCGGGTAAAAAAATCAGGCCCTGAGAAATTCGCATGCATTGCAGACAAGTCCGCAGGCTCTGTTGCAGGACTGTTTAAAATGTTTACCGGAACATTCGGGTCTGACAGGTTTTATACAATGCCCAGCCTTGAATCATATCTTGAACTCACTGCACAAAAATTTCACGGCAAGGGCAAAACCCTTGGGTTTGATCTGGAAAATTCTGATTTCATATTGAGTTTTGGTGCAGGAATCATTGACGGATGGGGTTCTCCTGTACATTGTTTCAAAGCCAATGCATCAAGAAAAGAACGGCATGCAAAATTATTTCAGATTGAACCGGTTTTATCCCATACCGCGGCCAATGCTGACAGATGGATCCCGGTAAAACCGGGAACTTATGCTGATCTTGCACTTGGAATGGCCTGTGTGATTATTAAGAATAATCTGTTTGACAGTACATTCACTTCAGGGTTCACAGGCGGGTTCAGCAAGCTTGCAGCCATGGTGCAGAAAGATTATTCTCCCTCCAGAACTGCTGAACTCACAGGGGTAAAACCTGCTGATATAGAAAAACTTGCAACAGAGTTTGCCAGAGCTGGCAAACCTGTGGCAGTATTTGGCACAGGCAGGGGAGACGGGGCCCAGAGCCTGAAGGAATTGTGTGCTGTGCATCTGCTCAACTGCCTTGTGGGGAATATAAATAAAAAAGGCGGGGTTTTTGTAAAACCTGTGCCATCATATCTGAATTTTCCGGGCAGCGCTTCTGATTCTGAGGCCATGTATGCCAGCCAGCTTGTGGATGCGGTAAATGCCGGTTCTGCCTCTGGTGTGGAAGCATTGATGGTTTACAATGCAAATCCCTGCTATGAACTTCATGATCCTGAAAATGTAAAAAAAGCCTTTAAGAAAATTCCTTTTGTTGTGAGCATTTCCTCTTTTCTTGATGAAACAGCCGGCCAGGCGGATATAGTGCTTCCTGCTCATACATTTGTCGAGCGTTTTGAGGACGTGCCTTCAGGTGCAGGACTTGTAAAAACAGTGGTGGGGCTTTCAAAGCCTGCCGTTGATCCGGTATTTGATACGAAAAATCCAGGAGAAATTGTAATTCTGATTGCCAAGGCTCTCAAGGGGAAATTTGCCGGCAGGTTTGCCTGGGAAAATTATGAAGAATGCCTTGAAAATCTTACAGGTGATATCTGGGATTCACTGAATGGGGACGGTTATGCTGTATTGCCTTATAATACGGCCCTTGAAAGCGTGTCTGTAGATGTTTCAGTGCTTTCTGGAAATCCTCCCACAATCCGGGCCCAGGGCAATGACGACCTTACCCTGATTCCTGTTGACAATATGAGGCTGATTCATTCTTCTGTTGCTGCATCTGAATTTGCCATTAAAACTGTTTCAGACAAGGTATTGATCAAAAAAGACATTGTTGTGAAAATTAATCCTTTGACAGCCCGCGGTTTTAAAAACGGAGACTGTGCCATTGTGAAAACTCCTGTGGGATCTGCAAGAGTGAAAATATGTCTGGATGAGGGCATAATGCCGGGAGTGATCGGGATGGATAAAGGCCTTGGCCATGGCTTTGATAACAGGTATGTGTCTCACAAGGGGGTTAATGTCAATACATTGATAGCCCCGGTGATTGAATCTGTATCAGGACTGGACGCTGCGTTTGGAATCAAGGCTCGGATTTCAAAGGCTTAAAATTTCAAGGATAAATGCTAAAGAGGTTCTTAATGAAACAAGAAAATAAAAAAGAACATATGTTCGGAATGGTGATTGATCTGGACAAATGCACAGGATGCGGTTCCTGCATGGTCTCGTGCATGTCCGAGAACAATGTCCCTTTTAAGGAGGATGAATCCGACAAAAAGGACAGTATCACCTGGATGCGTGTTTATAAAATAACCAATGGTAAGTCCTTTCCTGACACTGAAGTGGCATTTCTGCCAAGGCCCTGCATGCATTGCGCCGGAAAGGAAGGTCACGGGCATTCTCCATGTGTTTCTGTCTGCCCTGCAACTGCAACTGAATACGGTCATGACACAGGAATTGTCAGCCAGATTTATACACGCTGTTTTGGATGCCGTTACTGCATGGGAGCATGTCCCTATCACGCAAGATATTTCAATTGGTGGGATCCCAAGTGGCCAGAGGGTATGGAGAATTATCTCAGTCCCAATGTGTCGCCGAGAATGAGGGGTGTTGTTGAGAAATGCAGTTTTTGTTACCACAGATATCAGGCTGCAAGGGACAGGGCATATTTTGAAGGCAGAGATGAAATTGAGGAACATGAATATCAGACAGCCTGTACCACAGCCTGCCCTGCCGGTGCCATTGTTTTCGGGGATCTGAACAATCCGTCCCACA
>CAYUOB010000049.1:10364-20671 GCA_964446145.1 uncultured Desulfobacula sp. | reverse complement strand
CAGGGCTGCAAAGATGCGCCTTTTATCATCAAAATGGGATATTGCAGCAGCAAAAGCAAAGCTTTTTCCTTCATTTACCCTGACCACCAAATTCCTTTTTTCCAGCGGCAGGCTGGATCTTTTATTCCGCAACTGGGTTGGTTCGCTTGCAGCAGCTGTCAGCGGCACTGTGTTTGACGGGGGGTATAAGAAATCTGAAATCAGAAGGCTTAAGGCTGCTGCAGATGAAAACCTGAGCAATTATGCAGGAACAATGGCTTCTGCCATTCGTGAAGTTGAAGATAATCTTGTTTCAATAAAAAAACAGGACAGGTATGTATTTTTGCTGGAAAACCAGTTAAAGGCCGCAGAGCTGACATCAAGAGATGCCTGGGTTCAGTACAGAAACGGCCAGGCAAGTTATTTATCTTTTCTTGGTGCAAGAAACGCCATTGACAGGCTTCAGCAAAAACTTGCACAGGAACGTGCCAATGCTGTGAAATACAGGATCAGGCTGTGCAGGGCTCTTGGATGGAAGTGGAAACCCCTTGCAGGAAAAATGAAAAGGAAACAGACCAGTGAACCAGTCAGATACCGGAAAAATTCATGAACCTGGATTCAGAAAACTGATTAAATATCTTGTCCCATTCTTGTTTCTGGGAGCAGGAACGGCAGCAGGGTGGTACTGCTTTGGCAGCATGCATCCTGAAATAAAAAAAAAGCACAGGACAGATCATATTGTCGCGGTTGAAACAATCAGGCCTGAGTACATAACCTGCCCCCGCCTTATTCATGCCCTCGGAACTGTAATGGCGGAACGCATGATCAGGCTTAAGCCCGGAATTTCAGGCAAAATAGTTTTTGTGGCACATAATTTTGTCAAAGGCAGGATACTTGAAAAAGGCCAGGTAATTGTGAAAATTGATGATTCAGATTATAAAATACAGGTAAAAAAGGCAAAAAGTATGCTGGATAAGGCGCTGGCAGACCTTGCTATTGAAAAGGGCAGCCAGATGATTGCCAGAAAGGAAGCAGAACTTGTCAGTCAGGCTCTGGGCGGGGAATTCACTCCGGGCGACCTTGCACTGCGAAGGCCTCAGTTTCTTAAAGCCCGGGCTGCAGTTGACCGTGCTGCTGCCGACCTTGAAAAGGCAAGGCTTGATCTTTCCCGCACCATTGTAAGGGCTCCATTTAATGCGCTTGTGCTTGAAAAGCAGATTGACAGGGGCTCTTTTATCAATCCCCAGGAAACCCTTGCAACGCTTGTGGATGTGGACACATATAAAATAGAGGCAAGAGTCCGTCCGGATCATCTTAAGTTTCTCAAGCCCGGAACCCGGGGCCAGAATGATACCATTATCCGTTTCCAGTACTCTGACGAAACCCGCTGCGGCCGTATTGCAGGGCCAGGCGGAACCATGGCCGCCGGGAGCAGAATGCCTTCGGTAATTATTCTTGTTGATGATCCTCTGGGGCTGAACATGATGAAAGGCAGTCAGCCTTTGATTCTGAATGATTATGTGGAACTTGTGATGCAGGGCGGAGTGCTTGAAAATGTGATTGTAATCCCCGAATCTGCACTCAGGCCCGGTGATATTGTCTGGGCATGTCCTGGGAACAGGCTTGAGCTTAAAAAAGTTCATGTTGCCTGGAAGCAGAATTCCAGAGTTTTCATTGACAGGGGGTTGAATCCTGGGGACCCTGTCATAGTTTCAGAACTTTCCGCAGCCGTGCAGGGCATGGTTGTGCAGCCGGTTTCCGGGAAAATGCCATGATGTCTGTGACAGATAATGAAATTCACAAAGGGCCGATAGCATGGATGGCCGGCAATTCAGTCGCAGCCACCCTTGTTATGGCTGTATTCCTGATCGGCGGGCTTTTCATGGGCCTGAACATAAAGCAGGAAGTGTTTCCGGAGTTCAGCCTTGGCCGGGTAAATATATCTGTTGCCTATCCCGGCGCAAGCCCTGAAGAAGTCGAAAATGCAATTATAACTGTTATTGAGGATGCTGTCCAGGGCCTTGAAAATATTGATGAAATAAGTGCTGTGGCAGATGAGGGCATGGCAGTTGTCAATATAACTGCCATTGAGGGGGCTGATATCAACAGGCTCTGGCAGGATATTAAAAACCGTGTCGACCGTATTGCGACCTATCCTGCTGAAGCAGAGGAGCCCAGGATTTCCATTGCCGGTCGGAAACGGGAAGTATTGAGGCTTGCTTTGTACGGCAATATCAGTGAAACAGATTTAAGAACTCTGGCAGATCAGACCAGAGATGCACTTGCCTTGGACACAGGTATTTCCCTTGTTGAACTTTCAGGGGTAAGAAACAGGGAAATCCATGTGGAAATCAGTGAATCAAACCTGAGGCGCCACGGCATTACCCTTGAAGATGTGGCTTATGCAATTTCACATGGTTCTGTGGAACTCGGTGCAGGCCGCATATGTTCCTCTGGCGGAGATATTCTTTTGCGGATCAGGTCCAGGAAGGAATTTGCAGACCAGTTTGCGGGCCTTCCTGTTATTTCCCTTGCAGACGGGTCGTCTCTGCTGCTTGGGGATATTGCGTCTGTAAAAGAAGGGTTTGATGATGACCAGGACAGTGCAATAAGGTTCAATGGACAGCGTGCAATCATAATCAAAGTATACAGAGTGGGAAATCAGGTGCCTGTCCAGGTGGCATCAGCAGGCAGAAAGGCTGCTGCCCGTATAAACACAGAACTGCCCTGCGGAGTGCATCTTGCAGTTGTTAAGGACAGGTCAAAGGTTTTTGCACAGAGGGCTGACCTCCTCTTGAGGAATGCATATTTCGGCCTTGGCCTGGTCTTTTTTTTTCTTGCCCTTTTTCTGGATATAAGACTGGCTTTCTGGGTAAGCCTTGGAATTCCGGTTTCTTTTCTGGGGTCTTTTATTTTTCTGGGGTGGACTGATTTTTCCATTAATGTGGTGAGCATGTTTGCCTTTATTGTGACTCTTGGCATTGTTGTGGACGATGCAGTTGTTGTGGGGGAAAATATCTGGTTCTACCGCAGAGCCGGCCTGCCGTTCATGGATGCCGCTGTAAAGGGAGCCAGGGAAATCGCCATGCCGGTGGTGTTCAGTGTCATCACAAACATAGCTGCATTTATTCCTCTGGTTTTTGTTCCGGGTATAATGGGCAAGATTTTTCACAGCCTGCCTGTGGTGGTTGTGGCTGTTTTTGGAATATCCCTGATTGAAAGTCTTTTTATCCTTCCTGCCCACCTCGGTCATACAGGGGAAAAACCTTTGTTTTTTCCCCTGAACCACCTTGAAAAATGGCAGAGAAAATTCAGCATCATGTTTGAAAATGCCGTACATACTGTATATGGCGGGGCGCTCGCCTGTCTGCTTGAATACAGATATGCGGTGATTGCAGCGGGAACGGCTCTGCTCATGATAACGACAGGATACGTGGCATCCGGGAAAATGGGTATGGTATTGTTTCCAAAAGTGGAATCTGATTTTGCCTTTTGCGAAGCGGTCATGCCCTTTGGCACACCACGGAAAAACCTTGAAAGAACTGAAAAGATACTGGTTGCAGCAGCACGGGATCTTGTAAATGAAAATGGAGGAAATACTCTTGCCACAGGTATTTTCTCCACCATTGAAGATAATCATGTTCAGGTCAGAATTTATCTTACCGACCCTGATATAAGGCCCATAAGCACTTCTGAAGTTACAGGGATATGGCGTAGGAAAACAGGGCCTGTGCCGGGGCTTGAGAACATAAGTTTTGAATCTGACAAGGGCGGGCCGGGTCATGGAAAGAATCTTGTCATAAGCCTGATGCACCGGAACAGATCTGTGCTTGCAAGGGCAGGACATGACCTTGGCCGCAGCATTGGCCAGTATTCAGGGGTTAATGATATTGATGATGGTTCTGCCAGGGGCAAAAGGCAGTTTGATATAAGCCTTACCAGTGGGGGCAGACAGGCCGGCCTTACTTCAAAGGATGCAGCTGACCAGATTCGTCATGCATTTCAGGGTATACCAGCCTTGAAACTCCAGAGGGGCAGAAATGAAATAACAGTCAGGGTACGCCTGCCTGAAAATGAAAGAAAATCTGAATCAGTATTTGATAATTTTGTTCTCAGGGCACCTGAAGGTGAAATCGTGCTGAAGGATGCTGTCATGGTAAAGCCCGGCAGAGCATATACTGTGATAAGGCGGATTAACGGCCGGCGTGAAATACAGGTTACAGCCAATGTCAGGCCGGCTTCTGCGGCAAAAAATATTCTTTCTGACATAAAAAAACATATATTGCCGGAACTTCAGAAACGTTATCCCGGCCTTTCCTATTATTTCAGGGGCAGGCAGGCTGACATAAGACAGAGCATTTCCAGCCTTTTAAAGGGGTTCGGCCTTGCATTGTTCTGCATATTCGCACTTCTGGCAGTCCCTTTCAGGTCATGGCTGCAGCCCCTGATTATCATGTTCTGTATTCCGTTTGGAATTATAGGAGCAATTGCAGGGCATTTAATAATGGGGTATTCGCTTTCAGTGATGAGCCTTTTCGGAGTGGTGGCAATGTCCGGTGTGGTTGTCAATGATTCCCTGGTGCTGATTGATTATACCAACAAACGCTGCAGGAATGGAATGGCTCCTGCCCGCGCTGTGCTTGATGCAGGTATTCACAGATTCAGGCCCATACTTCTGACAACAATCACCACATGCGGAGGGCTTGCCCCCATTATCTTTGAAACCTCACGTCAGGCAAGATTTTTGATTCCCATGGCAATTTCCCTTGGATTCGGTATAATGTTTGCAACCTTTATCACTCTTGTGATGGTTCCCTGTCTTTACCTTATTCTGGAAGACATTAAAAATTTATGGATATAAAACAGGAAATGTAAAATGAGCACCCTTAATTTAAACCGCGTGATGAACCCTGAATCAGTTGCAGTTGTCGGCGCAGGCCCGAAAACAGGCAGTGTGGGGTATACAATAATGGAAAATATGACACAGGGCGGGTTCAGGGGTGATATTTTTCCGGTCAATCCCAAACATTGCAATGTAATGGGAATAAAAGCCGTGCCTGATGTGAACGATCTTGCTTGCGGCATTGACATGGCCGTTATTGCCACACCCCTCAGTATTGTTCCTGATATTTTAAGGCGCTGTGCTGCAAAGGGTATGGGCGGAGCCGTTATCATTTCCGCTGGAAATGAGGTTTCAGGGGAACCTGAAAGAAATATTGCAGATAAAATAAAGAAAATCTCCCTTGACACCGGAATGAGGATCATAGGGCCTGACAGCGTCGGGATTGTCAATACCGGGATTGGACTTAATGCAGGTTTTATGCATCGTATGCCGCTTCAGGGCAGGATTGCCTTTGTATCTGAAAAAGGGGCTGTGTGCACTTCAGTGCTTGATATGGCAATGAGGGAAAATATAGGTTTTTCCCATTTTGTGAACCTGGGTTCTGTTCAGGATGTCAGTTTTGCCGACATGATTGATTATTTTGGTTCGCTGCCTGAAGTGCAGAGTATTCTCATCCATATGGAGGGCCTGACCTGCATGCGCAGTTTCATGAGTGCAGCAAGGGCTGTTTCGCGGGTTAAACCGATTATAGTACTCAAGTCAGACCGCAATTGCAGCGCCCTTTCAGACACCGCGTCTGATGATGCTGTATATGATGCAGCTTTCAGGAGGGCGGGCATACTCAGGGTCAATGAATTTGAGGCGTTTTTTGATTGTGCCAATTTTCTTGCAAAGCAGAAACGGCCCAGGGGCTCCAGGCTCGTCATTGTATCCAATGCAGGAGGGATAGGGGTTATGGCGCGTGATGCGCTTGCAGACCACGGGCTTGAACCTGCAGAACTTTCAGAAAATACAATCGGGCAGCTTGAAAAAGTGCTTGAAAATAAGTGGGCCCGCACAAACCCCATTGATATCCTCAATTTCGGTTCCCATGATGAATACCTTGAAACAGTGAAAATATGCATGAACGCTCCTGAGACAGACGGGCTTCTGCTCCTGAGCTCTCCTGTGGGAACCTACGATGCTGCAATGCTTGCCCAAAAGCTTACCAGGCTTCTTGAAAATTGCCCCTGCCCTGTTTTCACCTCGTGGATGGGCGGTGTCTCCATTGAAAAATCAAGGGAAATTTTCACCAGGTCAGGTATTGTAACCTATGAGACGCCTGAGCGTGCTGTCAGAGCCTTTGTCAATCTGTACAGGTATGGGCGCAATCTTGAAATACTTCAGGAAATTCCCTGCCGCACCGATAAACGCCTTGAGATCAACCGTGAAAAAGCCCGCAGAATTGTGGGCCAGGGACTTTTAATAAAAGACGGCCGCCTTCCTGCATACCTTGCAAAGGATCTTGTCTCCTCATACGGAATTCCGGTCGGAAGTGTGGGACATAATCCTGTACCTGATTATGAACTTACCATAAGTGCTGTGAATTCAAGGAATTTCGGCCCGGTTATACGGTTCGGGCTGGGCGGAATCATGACAGATATTTTTCAGGATTCTGCCATTGCCCTGCCTCCTTTAAACCGGCTGCTTGCAAGGTCTGCCATGGAAGAAACCAGAATTTTCAGGGTTTTTGACGGATATATGGATATAAAGCCGGTGGATCTTGAGCTGCTTGAGGAAATACTGATAAGAATAAGCAGGCTTGTTACTGATTTTCCGGAGATAAAATCCGTGGATATCAATCCTGTCCAGGTGAGGGACGGCAAAATAGCGGCTGTGGACGGCAGGGTGGTTCTGGAGCCTGCACAGACAAAATCTGCCGGCCACCTCATAATCAGCCCCTATCCATATTGGCAGGAAAAAACGCTGCATCTCAGGGACGGGCAGCAGATTTTTATACGGCCTGTCAGGCCCAGTGATGCAGACCGTATGATTGCCCTGTTCTATGATTTGTCTGCTGAAACAGTGTATCTGAGATTTTTTTCTCCGATTAAAAAAATTTCAAGATCCATGCTGATCAAGCTGACCCAGATTGATTATGACAGGGAAATCGCATTGATAGCATTTGCAGGGCCCCTTGAGAACAGGAAAATAGTTGGAGTTGCAAGGATCATATTTGATTCTGACGGCAGAAAAGGGGAATTTGCAATCGTTCTGGCAGATGACTGGCAGAAAAAAGGTCTTGGCGCAAAACTTCTGCACCACGCCCTTGTATGTGCGTTCCGTTACGGCCTGGATCAGGTCTGGGGCCCTGTTATCACGACAAACAAGGGAATGATAACCCTGGGGAAAAAACTTGGCTTCAGCATTGAACGGGACCCTGAATCTTCAGAATATAAACTTTCTGTGACCCCTGAAAACCTTGCTGATGTCTGATACTGGCATGCTGTGATCTCCCCCGGGGCTTGACAAGGCACTAGGTGCACGGCATAATTGCCGCCATGGAAACAGTGTGGATAATAGGAGCCGGAAGATTCGGCTTCCTGGCACTTGAACGGCTGTCAAAGCTTCACCGGAACTGGCGGTTTGTGATTGTGGACATGGAAAACAGGACTTCTGACATGCCGGAATTGCCCAATACCGCATTTGAGCATGGAGACGGCATAAAGTTTTTAAAGGATAATCTGAATCCTGGCTCTGAGGTCTCCTGGATCATTCCTTCTTTGCCGGTTCATATGGCATTTGAATGGTGTGCTGCAAAAATGGGCACTGACAGGCTTCAGCGCATCATGCTTCCCTCAGGTTTTGACCGTCTGCTTCCCAATGCCATGCGCGGGGAAAACGGGGACTTATATGTAAGCAATGCCAACTTTATCTGTCCTTCAGATTGTGCTGAACCGGCTGATATATGTACAATGACCGGCAGACCAAGGCTGCAGAATATGTTTGACAGGATCAGTTCTTTGTCATATTCAGGTTTTCGTCCGTTTGTGCTGCGCAGCCGACAGCTTGGGCCGGGTGTGGGCGGGCTTTGCCCGGATCAGCTTTATGGTCTTTTAAACACTTTGGAACATGAAAATGCAGATTTTCTGGTTGCAACTGCATGCCGGTGCCACGGCGTGATCACAGGAGCCCGGACTCTGTAGATTCATACAGGAAAGGATTTACGCATTGAAATTGAAACAGGGCAGGGATTATCTGGTTTTTCCTCTTGATTTTTCTTCTTTAAGGGATGCAAAGGAATATGTCAGGCTTTTGGACGGAAAAGTGGGCATGTTTAAAATAGGGCTTGAACTTTTCATTGACCAGGGCCCTGAAATTGTCAGAATGGTGAAAAATGAAAGCAGGGCGGGAATTTTTCTTGACCTCAAGCTTCATGATATTTCTGTTACAGTTGAAAGGGCAATGGAAAGGGTGGCAGCTCTGGGAGTTGACCTTGTAACTGTGCATTGTTCATCCACAAAAACCATGCTGCAAAAAGCCGTGGCAGGGGCAGGAGGGAAAACAGGCGTTCTGGGGGTAACATTGCTTACGGACAATGATGCTGATGCACTTGAAGCTTCCGGGTTCAGAAAAAATTTTGCAGATGATCCTGCGGAGCTTGTGCTGCTCAGAGCTGGTATGGCCTTTGATGCGGGATGCGCAGGTGTTGTATGTTCCGGCAGGGAATCTTCCGGGATCAAGGACAGATTTGGGAAAGATTTTCTTGTGGTAACTCCTGGAATCAGGCCTGGATGGGCATGCCTGAAAAATGACGATCAAAAGCGTGTCACAACTCCTGCCCGGGCTGTTGCCGGCGGCAGCGACCTGATTGTAATCGGCAGGCCCATACGTGATGCAGATGACCCTGCCGATGCAGCTTTAAAGGTCTGTCTGGAAATTGATCAGGCCTTGGGACAGGCATAATGGTTTTAAAACTATTTTTCCCTGTCAAGGCCGAATGCAGTGTGGAGCGTCCTGACTGCAAGCTCAGCATATTTGGCAAGGATAACACATGAGATTCTGATTTCCGATGTGCTTATCAGGCGGATATTGATGTTTTCAGATGCCAATGCCTGAAACATGGTTGCTGCAACTCCTGAATGGCTTTTCATGCCAAGGCCTATCACTGAAACCTTGGCAATTTCTTCGGCTGAAAGAATTTCAACAGCTCCTATTTCCTTTGCCACTTTTTCAGAAATTTCCCTGGCCCGTTCAAAATCATCCTTGGTCACGGTGAAGGTCAGGTCTGTTTCTCCACCTGCCCTGGTATTCTGTATGATCATATCCACGCTGATTTCAGCTTCAGCAAGGGGAGTAAAAATTTTGGCTGAAACACCCGGCTGGTCAGGGACGCGTTTCAGGGTAATTCTTGCTTCGTTCATGTCGCAGGTTATACCCGACACAACAGCACTTTCCATATCAGAACTTTCATTGACAACCATTGTTCCTTCCTCCTCATTGAATGATGACCTTACATGCACTGGGACATTATATTTTTTTGCAAACTCAACTGAACGGATCTGGAGAACCTTTGCCCCCAGTATGGCCATTTCCAGCATTTCCTCATATGTTATTCTGTCAATTTTTCTGGCATTGCTGCAGATCCTCGGGTCTGTTGTGTATACGCCGTCCACATCAGTGAAAATTTCGCACACATCAGCTTTCAGGGAAGATGCAATTGCAACGGCTGAAGTATCAGAACCGCCCCTGCCAAGGGTGGTAATGGTGCCGTCCTCGTCTGCTCCCTGGAATCCAGCCACAACTGCGATATGCCCGTTTTCAACGGCTTTTTTTATATTGGTGCCGTCAATATCAAGGATTCTTGCCTTGCCTGAGGTCTTGTCGGTTTTTATCCCTGCCTGGAATCCCAGAAAGGATTTTGCCTTGTACCCCCTTGACTTGAGGATCATGGTCAGCAGGGCAGCAGTTGTCTGCTCTCCTGTGGCAAGGAGAAGGTCAAGTTCCTGCTTGTCCGGCCTTTTCACGGCTCTGCCGGCAAGCTCAATAAGATTGTCTGTAACCCCTGACATGGCAGAAAGCACCACAACCACCTGATCACCCTGATCAAATGCTTTGGTCACCCTGTCTGCAACATGATTTATGCGTTCAATATCGGCAACAGAGGTTCCACCGTATTTTTGTACTCTTAATGCCATATGGCCCCCATATTCTGGTGAAAATTATGATTTATAAAATTAATCTGCTTAGCAGATTTGTTCTGTATTGTCCATATTCGCAGATAAATTTATTTTTCAGGGTGCATACATGTTTTTGATGAGGGAAACGGCAATGGCCCACATGATGGTGCCAATACATGCATTCAGGATACGCCATGAAATCTGTCGTGCAAAAAACGGTGCCAGAAACCTTCCTCCGATACTCAGCGAGAAAAACCATATGAATGATGCACAAAAAGCACCGGCTCCAAAATAATAATGCCCCGGGCTTTGAAACTGTCCTGCAA
>CAYUOB010000049.1:0-10354 GCA_964446145.1 uncultured Desulfobacula sp. | reverse complement strand
GAACCGTGTCAATATATACATGGGGATTGAGCAGGGTCACGGCAAGGGTTGTCAGCACAGCTGCCTTAAAGGAAATCCCGCCTGTCTGTCTGGCCGGGTTCAGGGTGCCGCCTTTGAATGCGGAAAGAAAAGACATGAATCCGTATCCAGTCAGAAAAACTGCTCCTGCAGCACCTGCCGCAAGCCTCAGCCCATGATTTGATGCAATCAGGACACCTGCTCCTGAAATGCCCAGAAAGATCAGTACACCATCGCACATAGTACAGATAAAGGGGATTATAATATAATGATGTTTTTTTATGCCCTGACTCAATACAAAAGCATTCTGAGCTCCTATGGCTATGATGAGGCTGGCTCCGGCTGCAAATCCCTTCAGAAATATAATGATCATGACCTGATTTCTTTTATGTTAAATTTTTTTTTGCGTTGCAGGCAGGTTTTCGCAGATTTTTTTGAAAAATGCCCCTGGCTTCATGTAGATAACCCGGTTGTAATGTCTGTCAAACCTGAACTCCACTTCAAGGTCAAACTCAAATGAAATTTCATTTAAAAGATCAGGCCATTCCACTGCAAGTATGCAGCTTTTTTCATCAATTAAATCCTCAAACCCTGTTGTTTCAAGTTCTTCAACAGATTCAAGACGATAAAGATCAAGATGGCAGAGGGTGAACCTAACCGCCGGATATGTATTGATAATATTGAATGTCGGGCTTGTGACATAATATTGTTCAGGCACTCCAAGGCCCTTTGCAAGGCCCTGGATAAAAGTTGTCTTGCCGGCTCCAAGCTCTCCTCTGAGGGCAATTGAGGCCTTCTGGTTTATTTGTCTGCCTGTGAGTTCCCCAAGTTTGAGCGTGAACTCACGGGTTTTTGAAATTATCTGTTTCATTTCAGGTGTTTATGTATGGTTTTGGGGATAATTGAAACAAGATCATTTGCCACAAATCCAAATGCCCCTGTTTCACGTGATAATATGTCTGCTGCCATTCCATGAATATAAACTGCGGCAAGGCTTGCATTTTCCGGCGAAAACCCCTGGGCACAGAACGCTGCGATCATGCCTGTCAGAACATCTCCCATTCCGCCTGATGCCATGCCGGGGTTGCCCGTGGGACAGACATGGCAGGTTCCGTCCGGAAAACTGATAATTGTCCCGGCTCCTTTCAGGACTACAATAACATTGTGTTCTTGTGCGAATTCTGTGGCAATGCCTGGCCTGTCATTTTGCACCTGGGATGTGGATACGGAACACAGCCTTGCCATTTCACCTGGATGGGGTGTCAGGACTGCGGGTGCATTTTTTGATTTAAGTATATTTGTATTGTCTGCAATGCAGTTAATGGCATCAGCATCAATTATCATGGGTATTGGTAAATTTGTGATTATTTTTTCCACAAGTTTTTTTGTGCCGGGATGTGTTCCTATTCCAGGGCCAATGGCAATGGCTTTTTTGCCTTCTGATATTTTTTTTATGGGGTTAAAACTTTGTTCACACAGAAAGCCCTGGTCATTTTCAGGAAGGGGGCAGGTCATGGGTTCTATTACCATTGGCTCAAGTATATTGTTGATGCTTTCTGCGGCACCAAGGGTAACAAGCCCTGTTCCGCAGCGCATTGCAGCATTGGCACAAAGGGCTGCTGCCCCGGTCTTTCCTCTGGATCCTGCCACAATCAGCAAATGGCCAAAGCTTCCTTTGTGATCCTGGAAATTTCTTGGCCTGAACAGACATGCTATGTCCTGGTTCTCAATCATGGAAAATTTTATGTTTTCCTGCTCTGCAATGAAATCTGGTATACCTATATCAATGATTTTAAGCCTGCCTGTGTATTTGTTTCCGGGATAAAGGACATGGCCTGCCTTTGCAAATGCAAATGTCGCAGTGGCAGAGGCTTTTACTGCCGTCCCCATGGGCCTGCCTGTATCCGCATTAAGGCCTGAAGGAATATCAATTGAAAAAACAGGTGCTTTGGAATCATTCATCCATTGAATAATTGTTTTGAAAAACCCTCTTACATCGGAGTTCAATCCTGTTCCGAGAAGGGCATCAACAATGAGATCACTGTGGAATATATGTGCTCTGTATGATTCAAGCGCATCTGCATTGGGTACTTCAATGATGCTGCACCCGCTGTGGTATCTGCATAGCCTGTCAGCCAGTTTCATATTGGCTGCAGCATCGCCTGTCAGCCTGTCCTTTGATGACAATAAAAAAACATTGACCTTGATTTTTTTTTCCATCAGATATCTGGCAATGACAAATCCGTCCCCTCCATTGTTGCCGCGTCCTGCTATTACTGCAACTTTTTCAGGCACAGGAGAATTAAAGTTTTCAAGGAGAAAATCAAAAGCCCCTCTGCCTGCATTCTCCATCAGTAAAAGGCCGGGCAGACCAAATGAATCAATTGTTTTTCTGTCCATTGCCTGCATTTGTTCAGCTGTAACAAGTAACATGATATCTTTCCTTTTTTTTAATGATACATGGTCATGAGCTTAAAATGGCAGGGTAATGATAAATCTGGTTCCTCTGCCCAGGGAAGACTCCACGCTCATATGTCCTTTGTGATCCTTGACAATAATGAAATACGAGACTGACAGGCCAAGCCCTGTTCCACGGCCCTGATCCTTGGTTGTGAAGAAAGGATCAAACAGCCTTGTGCGGGTTCTTTCATCCATTCCCGGGCCGTTATCTTCTATTTCAATGCATATATCCTTATCTTTTTTGTAAATTCTCAAGATAAAATGCGGAACATATGTTGAGCCTTTTTCAGCTTCAAACATGGCTTCAGCACCGTTTTTCAGTATATTGAGAAAAACCTGCTGCACTTTGATTTTATCACAGCGCACAGGAGGCAGTGAATTTTCAAATTTTTTTATGATTTTTATGAGCTTGAAATCATATTGTTTTTTTAAGTTATAATCGCTGCTGGCAAGTTCAATGGTTTTGTTCATTATATCTGCCATATCATGGATTTCAAACACTGATCTGCTCTTTCTTGCAAATGCCAGCATGTTATTGATAATTCTTGCTGCCCTGCTGCCTGTTTCATTGATCATGTCAAGTTTTTTAAAAATCTGTCTTTTCTCCATGTAGGAGCGGATCTGGTCCATTGATATGCCTGCTTCTTCAGCTGCTTTCTCATTGGCCGGAAGGTTATTGTAAAGGCGGTTATAGATTACCTGGGCATTCTGCATCATGCCTGCAAGCGGATTGTTTATCTCATGGGCCATGCCAGCGGCAAGCCCGCCTATGGACAGCATTTTTTCCGACTGAATCATTATTTCCTCAAGCCTGACCTGATCTGTTATGTCATCCATGCGTATAACAACTCCATTCACTTCCTGTGTGGCAAGAGGATAAATGATGATGTCCTCATATCTTGTTTCATTCTTTGTGGAATATTCATGTTTGAGACAGGTTCTGATACGGCCCGAATTCATGCTGTCATTTATATTATCCATGATGGAATAAAGCCTTGGAAAAACATCTGTCAGCTTCTTTCCTATGGCATCTTTGTCCCTTAGTCCTGTTTCCAGTTCAGCCTGGAAATTCCATTGAGTGACAAGCCCTGATGTATCCACTCCAACAAGAATTGAGGGCATTGAATTAATGATACTGGAAAGATAATTTTTAAGCATGTTGCGTTCATCCAGTGAACGTTTCCTATCAATTGCCAGGGCAACCTGATTTGAAACATTGACAAGGATATCAAGATCGGATTCAGTAAAATAATCTGGATCATCATATGATTGTACAGCTATGACTCCGAAGGCCAATTCATTTTTCTTCAATGGAACTCCCAACCATATCCTGGGTGTTGTTCCAAGAATTTTTCCCTGAATTTTGCGCTGTTTCAGGCTGGATTCCCTGAGGAGCAGGGGCTTGCCTGCCTTAAGAACCTCGCCTGTAAGTGAATTATCTGGTTTAAAGAATGCTTCATACTCTGAAAAATCATCATACTGATCATGGAAATAGGGGATGCAAAGTCTTTGTGATTCTGTATCATACAAGGCTATATAGAAATTTGGCAGCCCCATCAGCCTGTCAAGGCAGTTGTAAATGGTTTTATATAATTCATCCAGGCTGGTTGATGTGACAACTGCGTTGGAAATATCAAAAAGGACACGGGTGAGTTTTTCTGAGAAACTTGTTCTGCTGGCCTGGTTTTTAAGTTTTTTTATCTGAATCTCAAGTTCTTCATATGTTGGTTTGTTGTTCATTGCCGGTTTCCTGTTCCATGTAAATAATGATCAATCACTGGCGGTTAAAGATTTTTTTACCATTTTGCATAATGCTCTTCAACAACTCCACCGGCGCGGGTCAGGTGATAGGGTGAAGATTTGTGTATTCTTATCTGCCCGGAAAATGTCCCGCACGGCTGGATAAAACTGCTTTGGATGATTCCAAAATTTTCAGATGCCCTTCGGATGCCTTCCGGTGTGAATACAAGATCCACTGATTTGTCTGCACATCTTACATGCCAGGCCTGTTCTGGATTTTTATTGTCATAAGTGAAAATGATTTTCCCGGTTTCATGGGGTATTCCATTGATCCATACAATGTTTTCAAGCAATCCTTTTTCATATACGCCCCTTGAAAAATTAAAGGCCACCTGTGTCCCGTCCTGTGCAAAGCCTGCTCCGCATGCCCAGTTCCAGAAGGTCTGTCTCGGAAAAAATCCGTTTGTCCAGTCAAAAACCGCAAATGTATTTTCACAATTGAGCCTGAATCTTTTCCGGTTCACTGAGATCAGTCCTTTTGCCTTGAGCCCGGCTGTTTTTGTCGTTACAGCGTGTTTAAGGTTTTCTGTCTCCATCAGAAAATGAACTGGAGACGGGCTGTTTTCAGGGTCTGTGATTTCAATGTCTGCTGCCAGAACACGGCCTGGCCTTGTAAATTCAGTTTTTACAAAACGTTTGCCGTCCCTTTTGTTGTGTTTCAGGACAAGCCTGCCCCACAGGCTTTTATAACTGCATATTCCGTTTTCAGGGTTTCTGTCGTGTCTTGCCTGTCCAAATGACGGGCTGGCAAATGAATATTCCGTCATTTTTTTTTGCGCCCTGTCAAATGCAAATGCAAATGCTCCTGCAATATATCCAAGGTGGATGACAGCGCAGCCGAAAATAATTTCAGGGTGAATTATGCCGATGTAGCACCAGCGCTTTTCCCTGAACATGTCAAGGGAGAATCTGCCTGGTTTTAAGTTCAGCAGCTCATTGGTATTGTGGTGCAGGAACCTGCCTGACCACCTGCGCTGCCCCTTCACAATGCCTGTACCTGTGCATGCCTGAAGCAGGAAACAAGATGATCATTCACCATGCCTGTGGCCTGCATGTGGGCATATATGATCGTGGAGCCCGTAAACTTGAATCCCCTTTGTTTCAGGTCTTTTGAAAACATATCAGATTCCCTGGTTGTTGCCGGCACCTGTTCCGGTGAGTTAAAATGATTGATTATTGGCCTTCCGTCCACAAACCGCCATGCATATCTGTCAAATGAGCCGAATTCTTCCTGAATCCTGAGAAATGCCCTGGCATTTGTAATTGCAGCTTCAATTTTAAGCCTGTTGCGCACAATTTCAGGATTTTTCATGAGGCTTTGAATTTTTTCCCGGGTAAATCCTGCGATTTTTTCAGCATTGAATTCTGCAAAAGCCTTTCTGTATCCCTGCCTTTTCTTTAATATGGTAAGCCATGACAGGCCTGCCTGGGCACCTTCGAGGATAATGAATTCAAACAGCCTGGTATCATCATGCACAGGTACGCCCCATTCCTCATCATGGTATTTTACATAGACAGGGTCATTTCCTGCCCACCAGCACCTTTGCAGTGTTTTATCCATTTTTTTTATCATCCTTTTCATTGCATGAATACAGGTTTTGAAATCCATAGCAAAGCCTGCAAAACAAAACAAGCAGGAAATTTTGACTTTTTAAGGGAAAATGAATATATTATCTGTCTGATTTTTATATCATGAATACAGGAAAATAAAGGTAAAATATTATCAGAATGAAAAATACCGGCTTGAGAATCGGTTCCGGGTATGATGTCCACAAACTTGTCAAGGGCAGAAAGCTTGTCATAGGAGGCGTTGAGATTGATTTCTGCATGGGGCTTGAAGGCCATTCAGATGCCGACGTCCTTGTGCATGCTGTCTGTGATGCAATGCTCGGGGCAGCAGGCCTTGGAGACATAGGGGAGCATTTTCCTGATACAGATCCTTTTTACCGCGGTATTTCAAGCATGGTGCTGCTGGAAAAATGCCGTGATTATCTTATGGAAAATAGGCTTGAAATTGTCAATATGGACTGCATTGTTTTTGCCCAGGCACCCAGGATAAGCCCGCACAAGGAAGAAATGAGGAATAATCTGGCACAAGTTCTGAAGATGAATAAAAACTTTATCAATATAAAGGCCACCACAACGGAGAGGCTGGGTTTTATCGGGCAGGGCCAGGGTATTTCAGCCGGGTGTACCCTGCTTGCGGAATATGTGTCTTGATCTGATATGATTCGATTAACAATATAACAGGAAAAATTAATGAATTTAAGAGTTTATAATACACTGCATGGCAGAAAGGAAAAATTTGTACCCCTGAATGAAGGCTGTGTGAAGATGTATGTCTGCGGCCCCACTGTATATGACACCAGCCATATAGGCCATGCAAGGTCTGTTGTGGTTTTTGATACTGTTTTCAGGTGGCTGCGCCATCTTGGCTTTAAAGTTACCTATGTAAGAAATTTTACCGATGTTGATGACAAAATTATCAGAAAATCCAATGAAACCGGAGAATCCTGTGCTGCAATCACACAAAAATATATTGATGAATTCCATGAGGAAATGGATGCTCTTAATGTGCTGAGGCCTGATGTTGAGCCGAGGGCAACGGATCATATAGATCATATCATTGCTTTTATTTCAAAACTGATTGATCTTGGCAAAGCTTATCATGTCGATGGAGGAGATGTTTATTTTTCCATAGATTCATTTAAGGAATACGGAAAATTATCGGGCCGCAATCCTGAAGACATGGTTGCAGGAGCCAGAATCAGGATTGACGAAAAAAAGAAAAATCCCCTTGATTTTACTTTATGGAAGCCTGCAAAGCCTGGAGAACCTTTCTGGGACAGCCCCTGGGGAAAGGGAAGGCCAGGGTGGCATATTGAATGTTCTGCCATGAGCTATGAATACCTTGGTGAAAGTTTTGATATTCATGGCGGAGGCAAGGATCTGATTTTCCCCCATCATGAAAATGAAATTGCCCAGAGTGAGGCAGCTTCAGGCAGGCAGTTTGTCAAATACTGGATTCATAACGGGTTTGTGGATATCAATAACGAAAAAATGTCAAAGTCTCTTGGGAATTTCACCATGATCAAGGAAGTGCTGGCACAGTATTCCCCTGAAGTTATCCGCATGTTTCTTTTGTCAAACCATTACAGGAGCCCCATTGATTACAGTGAGGATTCCATGCGGGAAATATGCATGGGCCTTGACAGAATATATGCTTTTCTTGAGCGTGTGGGCAAAACCCTGGAAAAGAATGTTTTAAAATCAGCTTCCCTCTGCAATGGCGACCTGTGGAATGATTTTGCCTGTGCAATGAATGATGATTTCAATTCCGCCAAAGCACTGGCCTGTGTTTTTGATTCTGTCAAAAAGGGCAACAGAATACTGGATGAAATTTCAGGCAATACTCCTGGCGCCGATGCCCTGGAAATACTTTCATCAATCCGCCATGATATAGAATCCATATCACAGGTTCTCGGTATTTTTCTGCTTGATCCTGAGGATTATTTCAGGGACAAAAAGAAAAAGGGAATCACAAAAATGGAAATTGATCCTTCTGAGATTGAAGAGCTTATACGCCAGAGGTCTGAAGCCAGAAAAAGCAGGGATTTCTCAAGGGCCGACCAGATAAGGGATCAGCTGAAGTCCCGAAATATTATCCTTGAGGACGGCCCTGACGGAACCACATGGCATTTTGCCTAGAATCAGCGGTTCCTGTTTTTTTTCATTTTTGACCAGGTATACCTGAGTGTCACTGTTCTGTTGATTACTGGAATGCCGCCTTGTGTGCATGAATTTGAATCCAGACAGAAATAGCCCAGCCTTTCGAACTGATACACAATTTCCGGCGCTGCATTGGCAAGGCTTTTTTCCAGTTTGCAGTTTTCAAGTTCAGTAAGTGAGTTGCGGTTCAGGTTTTCAATGAAATCGTTTTCTCCCTGTTCAGGATTTTCATTCATGAACAATCTGTCGTACAGCATTATTCTGGCAGATATGCATTCATTGGCATCGACCCAGTGGATTGTTCCCTTAACCTTGCGGCCGTCCGGGGCATCTCCTCCCCTTGTTTCAGGGTCATAGGTACATATCAGCTCTGTGATATTTCCGTTTTCATCCCTGATAATGTCCTTGCAGGTGATGAAATAGGCATATCTTAGCCTGACTTCTCTGCCAGGGCCAAGACGGAAAAATTTTTTAGGGGGGTTTTCCATGAAATCATCCCGGTCAATATAAATTGTCCTGGAAAAACTCAGGGGCCTTGTGCCCATGGTTTCGTCCTTGGGATGGTTTTTTGCAACAAGCTTTTCTGTTCTGCCTTCTGGATAGTTTTCAATTGTAACCTTAAGAGGTCTGAGAACACCCATGACCCTGGGAGCCTTTATATTCAGGTCTTCTCTCAGGCAGTTTTCCAGCAGGCTTACATCAATGCGGCTGTCCTTTTTTGAGACTCCGATGATATCGCAGAATTTTCTTATGGAATCAGGTGTGTACCCTCTGCGTTTCATACCTTCCAGGGTCGGGAGTCTCGGGTCGTCCCATCCTGTTACGTGGCCCTCATCCACCAGGCGCTGCAGTTTTCTTTTGCTCAGGATTGTATAGTTTATATTCATCCTTGCAAATTCAATCTGCTGCGGATGGCAGGGGGTCTCAAGAGTATCCAGTATCCAGTCATACAAGGGCCTGTGGTCCTCAAATTCAAGGCTGCATAGTGAATGGGTAATGCCTTCAATTGCATCTGAAAGACAGTGTGTAAAGTCATACATGGGGTAGATACACCATTTTTTTCCTGTTCTCGGATGTTCTGCCTTTTTTATCCGGTATATTACAGGGTCACGAAGATTTATATTGGGAGAGGACATGTCAATCTTTGCCCTCAGAGTATGCGTTCCTTCATCAAAGTTTCCGTTTTTCATTTTTGAGAACAGGTCAAGGTTTTCTTCAATACTCCTGTCTCTGTAAGGGCTGTTTTTACCAGGCTGTGTCAGGGTGCCCCTGTATTCCCGTATTTTTTCCGGGGGCAGGCTGCATACATAGGCTCTGCCCTTTTTTATCAGCTCAAGGGCAAATTCATACAGCCTGTCAAAATAATCTGATGCAAAAAACGGGGTGCCATATTCAAACCCCAGCCATTTTACGGTTGATTCAATGGAATCTATATAAATTTGTTTTTCTTTGGTGGGGTTGGAGTCGTCAAACCTTAAATTGCACCTGCCGTTGAACTTGTTTGCCATATTGAAATTAAGGCATATGGACTTTGCATGGCCGATATGAAGAAACCCGTTCGGCTCAGGAGGAAATCTTGTGACCACTTTGCCGTTATTCTTGTTGTTCTTTATATCTTCCCTGATTATTGACTCTATGAAATGGCCCCTTGTCTGTTCTGAATCCATCAAATCTGCATCCTTCAGCTTAAACATTATATAAAAATTTTATATTTATCATATTTTGTGTATTCGGCACAATAATTTATCAGAAATGTAAAAACCTATTTCATGCGGATATCAATATTAAGCTCATTTGCCAGGTTTTCAAATTCTGTATTCAATGCATCTGCTGATACTGTATCAGGCAATTTTGCAGTTATTTCCATGAAATACATTGCAGTACCCGTGTTGGGTGAAAATTTCTTTTTGGAGCTCAGGGTTTCTATGTTAATGCCTTTATCTGCAAGCAGTTTTGCCACCTTGTAGACGATTCCTGTCTGGTCGATTCCCTCCACTTCAATTATACTGGCATGATTATTTTCTGTTTTATCAGGGTATTGATAATCCAGTGGACGGATGAAAACATAAATGTCTTTTTCCCGTTCAAGGCGTTTGCAGTCCATGGAAAGCCTGTCATAAAGATTGTCTGCACTGCCGGATAAAAGAAGGATCAATGAAAATTCATCGGCAAGCCTTCCCATGTTTGAATCCTCAAGATTGCATTTGTTTTCATAGATAATTTCAGCAATTTCCGCCACAATGCCCGGCCTGTCTTTGCCAAATGCTGTCATGATATATTTATGTTCCATGATGTTCTCCCTCAGTTTCAGGTAAATAAAATTTTTGTTTCCGGTTTACAAAATTGA
>CAYUOB010000048.1:0-20726 GCA_964446145.1 uncultured Desulfobacula sp. | reverse complement strand
ACTATTTCTGGAGTTCTGCTGAAAATTGAATTTACAGAAAGTTTTTTACACTATTGGCGTTTATCTGTTTTTTTCTGCTTTTATATTTTGGTCAATGCCGCGATCCTAAAATAAGAAAGACTATTATTTTAGGTTACGCTGCTTGACTCTTGATACGCCTTTTGCTATTTTAAGATAAGGCCTTAATCTAAAATAACAAAAAGGCTTGTTTTAGGATACGGGAAAAAGATGAAGCGTGAACTCCAGGGACATTACATTACCATATCAACGGTGGGGGAGGAGGCCCGAGCCTTTGTCCCCGCTCCGCTGCCTCCGAAGCCACCCATTGAGTGGACGCCGGAGTTGCGCGGCAAGTTCGACCAGGCGTTGTTAGCTCTTGGGCGGCTGGACAGCATCTCGACCTTCCTGCCGGATATCTCCCTGTTTCTTTATATGTACGTTCGCAAAGAGGCAGTGCTCTCATCTATGATCGAGGGGACGCAATCATCGCTCTCCGATCTTTTGCTTTTTGAACTGGACATGGAGCCCGGCGTGCCGATGGACGATGCCCGTGAGGTGAGCAACTATGTGGCCGCCCTGGACCATGGACTGAAGCGACTGGCCGAAGGGTTTCCGCTGTCCCTGCGTCTGATTAAAGAGATGCACGGGATATTGCTTGCCAGGGGGCGGGGCAGCAATCAGACGCCGGGCGAATTCCGCAGAACCCAGAACTGGATCGGCGGCACCCGGCCCGGCAATGCGGCCTTTGTTCCTCCGCCGGCCGAACATGTAATGGAGTGCATGGGTAAGCTGGAACTTTTTCTGCATGACCAGCCGGAACCAACCCCTGCACTCCTCAAGGCCGCTCTGGCCCATGTGCAGTTTGAGAGCATCCATCCATTCTTGGATGGCAACGGCCGACTTGGCCGCCTGTTGATCACGCTGCTTCTGTGCGAACAGAAAGTGCTCCGGGAGCCCATGCTCTACTTGAGCCTCTATTTCAAAACACACCGCCAGTATTACTACGAGCTACTCAACAATGTGCGTCTGACCGGTGACTGGGAAGCCTGGCTCGACTTCTTCGCTGAGGCGGTCATTGTTACCGCCACCCAGGCAGTGGACACGGCCCGGCAACTTGTCGATCTGGCAAATAATGATCGTGACAAAATCAGCAGCCTTGGCCGGGCCGCGGCATCCGCCTTGCAAATTCATCGGACTCTGATGGAACGCCCGATCACCACTTCCGGGTGGCTGGTGGAAAAAACAGGTATTACTCCGGCAACGGTCAACAGGGCACTCACCCATCTGGAACGCCTGGGCATTGTCCGGGAACTGACTTCCCGTAAGCGTAACCGGCTTTTCAGCTATACCGGATATGTGGACATCATGAACCAGGGAACGGACCTGCCCGGATGATGGCATTCGGACTTTTCATGTCAACACATCTAAAGGGGCGGCTGGAATCGAACTCGCATTCATTCTCTGTTTGGGGAAAACATGGAGAAGGGATAAAAATATAACCAGAATTTATTAGTTCTTTATAAATATTCCTTCCAAAATCAGGCTGGTTTTTCTGTGTTTTGAAGGGGTCAGGTTATTCATGTGTAGATCAGGATAAATCCGTTTATAACTGATTTTGCCAAAAGCCACAATGTCAGGGCGGCAAGAAAAATACCAAGGGAAATATCAACTAGGTTTTCTTTTCTTTTATCATTATATCCCATTATCCATGCCAGAAATATACCTGATAAAAGTCCTCCTGCGTGGCACCAGTTATTTATGCCGGGCATCAGAAAACCGATCAGCACAAGACTTGCAACCCAGCCGGATGTCTGCCTGTAAACCAGATGCCCCCACGGGCCGCCCCTGGACTTACCGAAATACAGGCTTGCGCCGATGAGTCCGCAAAGGCCGGCTGAAGCTCCTATTGTGAGCATAACATTACCCAAATAAGACAATAAAAATCCTGCAATTGCTGTGAGTGTGTAAATGGAAAACATGCGGAATATTCCAAATTCCTGCATTACCAGAGGGGCTACAGTTCTTAGTGCCAGCATATTGAACAAAATATGGAGAAGCCCGCCGTGCAGCCAGTTGGCGGTTATCAGAGAGCCCCATTCGTTGAATCTGATTATGGGAAGCCTGCCTGAGGCACCGAGAAAGGTCAGTACATCTGTGGATGGAGTCAGCAGGTAAAGGGGGTTTAATGTGAGATTGATATTTTTCCCGCTATAAACAAGGCTGATAACAAACATTATGATATTAAGGTATATCATGGCCTTGAGTACAGTGGAGGAATCAGGGTAAACAGGTAATGAAGAACGCCGGGGCATTTTTTTTTAGTCCTTTAAATTATTTTACTGGTTCAGGGCTTTTTGAATTATTTCCGCCAGAGATGTGTTGATGAACCTGTCAAGTTTTTCCGGAGTAAAGATCAGTTCGGTTCTTTCAAGGGTCAGGGAGGCCGGGATTGTTTTTAAAATATTACGCCCTGGAATACCAAGAAAAAAAGTCAGGTCAATATCCAGGGTCATGGCAGTTGCAGGGCCCTTTTTTTGTGCGCGGCATTCAAATTTGTTGATTATGCCCGTGAAAATCATGTCAAATCCGTCAGAAGCCTTTTTCACCGTGTCAGGATTCAAGGCCCAGGGCTCTGTCATTGATACGGTGAATCCTTTGTCAGTGTAATATGCTGTAAATACATCGGTTAATGCACGGGCCAGATTCATTTTTCTGACAAAATAGGTTTCCCTGGTGTTGTCAAGAAGGATTCTGTAACCTATATATCCTTTGTCCACACCATGACGTCTGTCCTGAAAGGGGGCAATGCCAATATGCCCTGATACTGAACCTTCAGAAGGCGGAACATGAAGGGCATTAATGGTTATGAATTTGTGGCCTGGCGTTGCGCACCCTGCAAGCGCCGCCAGCAGGACAGGCCATATGAAAAAGAATTTAATTGAGTTTGACTTCATCAATTTTAACGGCATTTAAATATTCTTTTACGGCTCCAAGGGTCAGTGTGAACATTTTTGTGCCTGTCAGGACTGCAATTGCATCATTTTCGCACATGCAGGCAGATGCAAAGGCAGGGCCCATGACTGCAGCAGGGTTGGCAGCGTCATCACCAATGTTCTGCATAACTTTAAGATAGGTATCAAGGCGCTGCTTCAGTATATTGAAATAATCAATCTCCTGACCGCTGGTTGTCCTGGTCATGGTTGAAATTTTATCTGAAATATCCCTGATATTTTCCCAGAAAATCTGGGTCAGCGGTTCCTTGTTTCTGTCGGAAGCCGGCATGAAAAAGGCAAGTGCCCAGCCCACACTGAGAATCTTTAAGATCTGAAGTTCATATTCAATTGTTGTCATGTTAAGATGATTTTCTTCGGGAATTGCCGCCATCAGCTCCTTGAGCTCAGTTCTGTCAATGGCAAAGGCAGCAAGGTTGCCGGCAAGTTCCTGTATTGTCACATTCTGTATTTTGTTTTGTGTTTCCATGCAGCTCCGGTTTTTATTAATTTAATATACAAAAGAAACAAGTTATGTCATATAATATACCATCTTTAATAACAGCAGCACAAGAAAGTGTAAACTTAAAATAAAAAAAATGCCCAGGATAAATCTTAAATTATTTGCAACCCTGTCCTCCTATTCTTCTGATGATAATGAATGCATTCAGGTGCAGGACGGCACTGATATTGGGCAGCTTCTCAGGGATTTTGGCATCCCGCCTGACCGCGTTGCATTGATTTTTGTCAATGGAGTACGCAAGGATACAGGGTATTGCCTTAAGGACGGGGACAGGATAGGGCTTTTCCCGCCGGTGGGGGGCGGCTGAGCAATGAATAAAAGTTTTCACGCCCGTTATGACAGAAATTTTGATACATTTTCCAGGCAGGATCAGGACAGGCTTGCAGGCTCAAGTGTTGCAATCGCAGGTCTTGGCGGCCTTGGCGGAGGTGTGTGTGAAATGCTGGCAAGGGCAGGGATAGGCCGCCTGATTCTGATTGACGGCGACAGCTTTGATATAACCAACCTGAACCGCCAGATTTTATGCAGAGAAGATCTTATTGGTTTTCCCAAGGCAAAAGCTGCATATGAGAGAGTGAAACTGATTAATTCTGATATTAAAGCTGAATATGAAATTGAATATCTGGATGAAAATAATTTATATGACCGTATAAGACAGGCAGACCTTGTCATGGACTGCCTTGACACCATTGATATGCGGTTCATGCTTCAGGATGCGGCAAAAAAGGCGGATATCCCCATAGTATCAGGTGCAATTGCCGGGGTTACAGGCCAGGTTTTTGTTATTTTTCCCGGAGATAAAGGCTATGAGCTGATTTACGGCACCCGGGCCAGTGCAGGATCAAGGGGAATTGAAACAAGAACAGGCAATATTTCCTATTGCGCTTTGTTTGTGGCTGCATTGCAGGCATCAGAATGTGTCAAGGTGCTTTTGCAGCGCGGCAATATTCTGCGTAACAGGATTCTTGTGGCGGAATTATGGACAAATACCTTTGAAATCATGGATCTTGTCTGATTTCTGTTAAAGGAGGTGAGGATTTTCATGTATGCAAAGGCAGCGGCAATAATCAGAAAATCAAAGAGGTGCGTGGCTTTTACCGGGGCAGGTATTTCCGTTGAAAGCGGCATACCCCCTTTCAGGGGCAAAAACGGATTATGGAACAAATATGATCCTGCAACCTTTGATATTCAGTATTTTTATAACCACACAAGGCAATCATGGGAGGTGATCCGTGATGTTTTTTACAGCCTTTTCGGAAAAGTGAAACCCAATGCCGCCCATTACGCCCTTGCAGAGCTTGAAGCAACAGGCAGGCTGAGCGCAGTTATCACTCAGAATGTGGACAACCTTCACCATGAGGCAGGCAGCAGGACAGTCCATGAGTTTCACGGGTCTTTAAAAAAACTTGTCTGCCTTGGCTGCCGTGCCGAGTATATGATTTCCAGGGTTGATCTTGATACTCTTCCTCCTGAATGTGAAAAATGCGGCGGTATCCTGAAACCAGATGTTGTTTTTTTTGGAGAGGCAATTGCAGAGCCTGCCGCTTCAAATTCGTTTAATGAGGCGGAAAAAGCTGATTGCTTTATCCTGATCGGAACCACAGGAACTGTGGCTCCTGCCAATATGATTCCTGCCCGTGCAAAGGCAAACGGGGCAAAGATTATTGAAATCAATCCATATAAATCGGAATATACAGGATCTGTAACCGATATTTTTCTGGAAGACAGAGCTGTTGCGGCAATGGAGCGTTTAATGGAAGAAATTGATAACCTGAAATTTTAAAGTCAAAGGAGTTTTCAATGTCCAGTGATTGTCTTTTCTGTAAAATTATCAACCGGGAAGTTCATGGAGAATTCGTATATGAGGATGATGATTTTGTTGTTTTCAAGGATATTCATCCGGCAGCTCCGGTACATTTGCTTTTAGTGCCGAGAAAACACATCCGCAGCATCAATGATCTTAAAAGCGAAGATTCAGATCTTGTTGCCGGGCTTTTCATGATTGCAAAAGACATTGCAGCACAGCAGGGAATTGACAAATCAGGGTACAAACTTTTGTTTAATGTTGAAAAAGGAGGCGGGCAGGTGATTTTTCACCTTCACCTGCATCTCATAGGCGGATGGAAAAAATGAAATTCTGCGTTACCCAGTTTCCTGCGCCTGGAAAATCCTTTGTAATGTATTGCGGGGATTGCGCACAATTTATCCTTGAATCTGACAAAAAAATGGAAGGCAGGGCATGGGTGAGAACCAATCTTGGAGCTGCTTCCATTGCAAGAAGGGAAATAATCAACCGCGTTGAAAACGATGAAATCAAACTTGATGAGGCATGGATGGACATTGAAATGCAGCGCACAGATGAGTACAGGTTTTCCGTTTCACTGCCTCTGCATGAAACAGGTTTTTTCCAGGCCAAATGTTTTTTTATCCCGAAAAATTCCTCAGAACCTGTATGGCCAGACGGAGACAATTGCATTATTAATGTTGAGCCTGCCGGAACATGCTGTGCCAATATCATATATAATGCCTTTGTAAGACAGTTCGGCAGAACCCGATCAGGATATGAAGAAGATAAAAGCCTGTCTTCCGTGATCAGGCAGCTTGATGCAAAGGGGTATACTGTAATACCTGAATCAGGCAAGTTCAGGGATCTCAAGGATCAGGTTCAATTTATATTTGAAGAACTGGGATGCAGGGTTTTGAGCCTTCTGCCGATTCATCCCACTCCCACCACATATGCAAGAATGGGCAGGTTTGGAAGCCCTTATGCAGCTTTGAATTTTACCCAGGTGGATCCGGCTCTTGCAGAATTTGACCCTTCTGCAACTCCCCTTGAGCAGTTCATGGAACTTGTGGACATGGTGCATTTCCACAATGGGTATCTTTTTCTGGATATTGCCATAAATCATACTGGCTGGGCTGCCTCCATACATGAAACAAACCCTGAATGGCTTTTAAGGGGTGAGGACGGTAAAATTCAGGTACCGGGCGCATGGGGTGTTGTATGGGCTGATCTGACAAGGCTTGATTATTCAAAAAAGGATTTGTGGAAATACATGGCTGATGTATTTCTGCTCTGGTGCCACAGGGGAGTTGACGGATTCAGATGCGATGCAGGTTACATGATACCCCTTGAGGCCTGGGAATACATTGTTGCAAAGGTAAGGCAGGAATATCCTGAAATTCTTTTCTTTTTTGAAGGGCTTGGCGGTCCTGTGGAAGCAACGCGCAATGCCCTGACAAGGGCAAATATCAACTGGGCATATTCTGAATTGTTTCAAAATTATACAAGAAAACAGATCTGTGATTATTTTCCCGTTGCATGTGACATCTCAGACACCTGCGGCCATGTCATACATTTTGCCGAAACCCATGACAACAACAGGCTCGCATCTGTTTCATTCACATATGCAAAAATGCGCACTGCCCTGTGCGCTCTTTTTTCAGTTTGCGGGGGATTTGGATTTGCCAACGGGGTGGAATGGTTTGCCACCCGGAAAATAGATGTTCACGACTCAACCAGCCTGAACTGGGGCAGCCGGGAAAATCAGGTGGGTCATATTGCAAGGCTGAACCTGATTTTAAAATATCATCCTGTGTTTTTCAGCCAGGCACGTCTTGCCTTGATCCAGAAAAACACTTCAGAGTGCCTTGTACTTTTGCGTAGTAACGCAAAAGGGACAAAAAAGCTTCTTGTCCTGGTGAATCTTGATTGTGAAAATCCTGGTGAGGCTTCATGGGATTCCTGTGATGCGGACATGGATGCGGACATAGTGTATGACCTTTTAACCTGTGCAGCCATAAAAATCAAAAAGCAAGATTCAAAGTGTATCATGCGGCTTACTCCGGGAGAAGTGCTGGCGCTCACTCCTGATGCTTCCGACCTTGACATGCTTGACCAGAAACTGAAGGCCACAAGGCAGACCCCTGACAAGGTATATATTCAAAAGCTTAAAGCTAAAGTTCTTGCAGTTCACATAGCATTCAACGGATATGGAAACTTCAGAGGCAAGGTAACAGACAGACAGGCTCTGGAATTTGCAGCCGATCCGGTTGAATTCATACGCGCCTTTAACATGGAATCCAATGAAAGCCGTGTTATAGTATTTGATGTCAAAAGAGATTTAAAACGCCAGGTAATGATACCGCCTGGATTTTTTCTTATGATCAGATGCCATACAGGGTTCAGAGCTGAAATTCTGGATGAATCAAAAACAGTCAAAAAATCAATGGGATATGAGGAAGGGATTTCCTTTTCCGGCAGCCAGGGTTTTTTTGCCCTGTTTTTTCCGAAAAGTATCAGAAACCGCCACAGGGAGTTTAGTCTGAGCCTCAGGGTGTTTGAACCTGAAGGCACAAGGATTGAAAAGGGCAGGATATTGTATCTTGCTGAATTTGATTCCCTTTATATGCGTTCCTCCTTCACCAGGAAGGAGATTGTTAAAACACCTTTTCTAAAGCTTTTGTCTGCAACTGAAACCGGAGCCATGATGAGGGCTGCCGCATTCTGGGGCAGGCTTGACAGCAGGTATGATGCGCTGCTTGGGGCAAACTTTGACACTGAAATGCCTGAGGACAGATGGATGGTGTTTTCAAGGTGCAGAATCTGGGCAGTATTTCAGGGATATTCCAGGGAACTTGCCCTTGACTGTCTTGAAAAATTTACCTTTTCCCATGATCACGGCGGCAAATGGCGTTTTCATGTGCCCACTTCAGAAGGTAAATATTATGCCATTGAACTTTATCTTGGGCTTGACCCCAAAGATAATCATCTTGTTTTGACCATTGCAAGACCTGAGTCCCCAAAGGACAGCACAGGGTTCCTGGAAGATGAAAAAAAAGTCACCCTTATTTTGAGACCAGACATTGAAAACAGAAGTTTTCATGATGTTGTCAAGGCATTTACCGGCCCGGAAACTCAATGGCCGGAAGCTGTTGAGGCCTTTGACCGGGGATTTTTATTTTCTTTGCATGGTAAAAGGAAGCTGAGACTTGCTGTTTCAAGGGGAAAATTTGTGCATGAGCCTGAATGGCATTACATGGTTCATCGTCCCCTGGAGGCCACAAGAGGCCTTGATCCTGATTCTGACCTTTTCAGCCCGGGATATTTTATTTTTTCCTGCCTTGGAGGTGAAACAGCAGTGCTGGATGCCTGTGTGGCCGATGAAAAATCACGTTCCAGTGAAATACCTGAAATTCTGCCGGAATTTTCTGATGAAAAGGCATTGCCCCTTTCCGAGGCTGTATATAAAAGCCTTGAAATATTTCTGGTTAAAAGAAATTCTTACAGGAGTGTGATAGCAGGGTATCCCTGGTTTCTTGACTGGGGAAGGGACAGCCTGATATTCTGCAGGGCCTTGATTGAACTTGGGCGTCTTGATGATGCAAAATCCATAGTAAAATTGTTTGGCAGTTTTGAGGATAAAGGCAGTTTGCCCAATATGATCTGCGGCCATGATGCAGCCAATATTGAAACTTCTGATGCACCTTTATGGTTTTTTTCCTGCTGTAAAGACATAATTGACAGGGAAAATTCCAGACATTTTCTTGGAGAAAAGGCAGGATCACGTACCATAGGCGACATTTTAACCTCAATTGCAGATTCCCTTTTAAAGGGAACAAAAACAGGGGTTGTTGCCGATTCTGAAACCATGCTGCTTTACAGCCCCTCCCATTTTACATGGATGGATACCAATTTTCCGGCTGGCACTCCCCGTCAGGGTTATCCTGTTGAAATTCAGGCTTTGTGGTATAATGCCATGTGTTTTATGGCCTCAATTGATTCTTCCCGCAGCAGTACATGGCAAAAAAGAGCAAACAAACTTGAGGCAGCCGTGCTTGAGCGGTTTTATATTAAAAAATCCGGATATTTTTCAGATTGCCTTCACTGCACAGGGCCGTCAGACCTGAAAAATGCTGTTGCAGATGATGCTTTAAGGCCGAATCAGCTTTTTTTAATCAGTCTGGGCCTTGTACGCGATAAAAGGATAATGGAAAAATGCGTTGAAACCTGTCTTGAGCTTCTTGTTCCTGGGGGGATAAGAAGCCTTGCGGACAGAAAACTTGAAATACCCGTTGAAATCTTTCATAATGGCAGGTTGGTGAAAGACCCTCATTATCCATATTCAGGCCGATATGAAGGAGATGAGGACAGCGCACGGAAACCTGCCTATCACAATGGAACCGCCTGGACATGGCAGTTGCCGGTGTTTTGTGAAGCATGGGCAGAAACATTTGGAAAATCAGGAGCTGAAACCTGCCTTGCCTGGCTTGGCAGTGCCATTGCACTGATGCGAAAAGGGGCTGCAGGATATATTCCTGAAATTCTTGACGGGGATTATCCCCATACCCCGAGAGGCTGCGATGCCCAGGCATGGGCTTCAAGCGAAACAGCACGGGTAATTCACCGGATGTTGAATTTTCTGGAACAGGAAAAGGGCTGATTCATGAGAAAAATAAAGATTTACAAGGTATATCCTGCAATTCCGGAACCATTGCAGTTTCTTGACTATCTTGCCAGAAACATGTGGTGGTGCTGGAATCATGAAGCCATTGAGTTGTTTCAAAGGATCCAGCCTGCCCTCTGGGAAAAGGTTGGAAAAAATCCCGTGGCCTTTTTGTCAAGGGTATCCCAGCGCAGGCTTGATGAACTTTCAAAGGATGAAAGTTTTTCAGGTCATCTTGAGCGGGTCAGGGCCAAGTTCGAGAGGATGTTTTCCCTGGTTCCGAGGATAAAGGAACTGGATCTTGGCCCGAAGGAGACCATTGCATATTTTTCAATGGAATTCGGTCTGCATGAATCACTTCCCTTTTTTGCAGGCGGACTTGGAGTGCTTGCGGGAGACCATTTAAAAGCCTCTTCAAGCCTTGGACTGCCTCTGACCGGTATAGGTCTTCTGTTCCGGGAGGGATATTTCAGGCAATATCTTGACCATAACGGATGGCAGCAGGAAACATATCCTGCAAATGATGTGTTTGACCTTCCTGTTCAGAAGGTAAAGGATGCATCCGGATTTGATCTGAAAATTGAAATTCCGGGACCTGACGGAATAATCAGAGCCTGTGCATGGCAGCTGAAAGTCGGCAGGATCAAGCTGTTTCTTCTGGACACAAACCTGCCTGAAAATGATTCATGCATAAAAAATATCACATCAAGGCTGTATGCAAGCCACGGAGCCACCAGGGTTGCCCAGGAAATTCTGCTTGGAATAGGGGGAATCAAACTTTTAAAGGCATTGAATATTTTTCCTGCAGTTTGTCACCTTAATGAAGGGCATTGCGCATTTGCCGGTCTGGAGCGGGTTGCGGCCATTATGGACAAATTTTCCCTTGATTTTCACAGTGCAATGCAGATATGTAAGCGAAGCTGCGTATTTACAACCCACACTCCGGTGGCAGCAGGCCATGATGAATTTACCAAGGACCTGATTCTTCCGTATATTGTTCCATACGCTGAAAAATTCGGTGTTCAGGAGCAGAAAATGCTTGCCTGGGGTGAACCGCCCGGAGTAAAGGATACCGGCAAATTTTCAATGTTCATATTTGGCACGCATTTTTCCGGATATATCAATGGGGTGAGCAGGCTTCACGGCCAGGTTGCACGGCAGATGTGGCAATCCCTGTGGCCTGGGCGCCATGTGGAGGAAATACCGATTTCCCATGTCACCAACGGAATCCACATATGCTCTTATCTTTCAAGGCATAAAAATTCCCTGTTTGAACGATATCTGTCTTCTGACTGGTCCAACCGGCTGGAAAACCGTTCCCTGATTTCCCGCATTGACAATATTGAAGATGAGGACCTGTGGCATGTGCATGAACTTGATCGTTCCCGCCTGGTGAGAAAATGCAGGCAGCTTCTGCTTGCACAATATGAAAGGCGCAATGCTTCACGCAATACCCTTGATGAGGTTGCAGGAGTGCTTGGCCCCAACGTGCTGACAATATGCTTTGCACGCCGTTTTGCCACATACAAGAGGGCCGGACTGCTTTTAAAGGATACACAGAGGCTTTCAAGGCTGATTAATGATGAAAAACAGCCTGTTCAGCTTATTTTTGCGGGCAAGGCCCATCCCAATGACAACGAGGGAAAGGAAATCATCAAACGAATCGTTGAATTTGCACGACATCCCGATGTCAGACACAGAGTGGTATTTATTGAGGATTATGACATAAATATCGCAAGATATATGGTTCAGGGCTGCGATGTATGGCTCAATACTCCGCGAAGGCCCAATGAGGCCTGCGGCACTTCAGGCATGAAAGCGGCAGCCAACGGAGGGCTCAACCTCTCCATTCTTGACGGATGGTGGTGTGAAGGCTTCAAGGAAGACAGGGGCTGGCACATAGGCGATACAAAAACCTATGAAGACCATGATTATCAGGATGAAGTGGAAAGCCAGGCTCTTTTCAACCTCCTTGAAAATGAAGTGATTCCGCGTTATTATGACAGAAAAAGGGGAAATCCTCCTGTGAAATGGATCAAAATGATGAAAGAATCAATGAAAATGGCCATAAGCGATTTCTCCAGCGAGCGGATGGTCAGGGAATATTCCTCAAGATTCTATATTCCGGCAGCAGGCAATTTTAATTTATTGGTACGGGATTCTGCGGCAAAAGCAAAGGAGCTTGCCCGGACAAGGCTGCGCCTTGCAGAATTGTGGAAACATATCAGACTTTCAGAGCCTGAGCTTGCAATAGATGCTGATTTCATGGTAGGAGATACCTTCAGGATCACCATTAAAGTTTTTCTTGGAGAGCTTAGCCCAGATGATGTGGAAGTGCAGATCTATCATGGAAGAGTCAGAAATTCAGACCTTCTTGAGGGAAGTCGTGCAGAAACCATGTGGCTTCAGGAAACTGTTTCCGAGGGAACCCATATTTATGCCTGTACTATCACATGTTCCGATTCAGGGCGGTTCGGATATACTGCCCGTGTGATTCCGGGAGGAGATCAGGTTCTGAGCAATACACCAGGCCTGATTACCTGGGCCGGGTTCCAGGACTAGCTTATTTCCATATTCCTTTAAAGGGAGGGGAAAATGTCAGAAAAACCCAGAATTCTGATTGTCACGCCGGAAGTTACCTATCTTCCGGAGGACATGGGCGAACAGACCAATTATTCAGCCAAGGCAGGAGGTCTTGCTGATGTTTCTGCCGCCCTGATAAGCGCCCTGTTTGATCTCAGATGTGATGTACATGTTGCATTGCCGGATTATCGCTCCATATTCAACGGATATTCAACCAAAACTCATAACAGGGAACTTGCGAAAATACGCAAAAGACTGAATGAGGAGCGTATCCATCTTGCAGCAGACCGCGCATTTTATTATCTGCATAATATATATTCAGGATATTCTGACAAGGACCTGAAGGTTTCACTGGCTTTTCAGCGTGAAGTGATCAATAATATAATTCCCCGTGTAAATCCGGATATAATTCACTGCAATGACTGGATGACAGGGCTTATTCCTGCAATGGCAAGACAGATGGGCATACCGTGCCTTTTCACCATTCACAATGTTCATACAATGACTTCCACCCTGGCTGAGATTGAAGACAGGGGTATTGATGCAGCTTCTTTCTGGAACTGGCTGTATTTTAAAAATCCGCCCTTTAATTATGAAGAAAGCCGGGAATGGAACCGTGTGGATTTTCTGACCTCAGGCGTGTTTGCCGCCCATTACGTGAATACAGTAAGCCCCACATTTCTGGTTGAAATAGTTGAGAACCGCCACCCTTTTATTGAACCATGCCTTCAGACAGAACTTGCCAACAAATATCATGCAGGATGTGCGACCGGAATTCTGAATGCGCCTGAACCTGAGTTCAACCCTGCGGTTGACGAAATGATACGTTATAATTACGGCCCTAAAAACCACAGAAAAAAAAAAGCTGCCAATAAAGTTTATCTTCAGAAGATTCTTGACCTTGAACCCAATGAAAATGCCCCTCTTTTTTTCTGGCCTTCAAGGCTTGATCCCGTGCAGAAGGGATGCCAGCTTCTTGCACAGATAATGTATGATATTGTTTCAAAATACTGGGATGACGGTCTTCAGATTGTTTCTGTGGCCAGTGGAGAGTTTCAGAAACATTTTCACGATATAGTGCGCTTCCACGGCCTTGGCAGAAGAATTGCCATCTGCGGGTTTAATGAAGGGCTGTCCCATCAGGCATTTGCTGCAAGTGATTTTTTGTTCATGCCGTCATCCTTTGAACCATGCGGCCTTCCCCAGATGACAGGCCCGATTTACGGAACTTTGCCCATTGTTTATGATACCGGCGGGCTTCATGACACAGTGCGCCAGCTTGACCTGGAAAACAATAAGGGTAATGGATTTGTATTCCGCTTTCATGATGCACAGGGCCTGAGCTGGGCTGTGGACAGAGCCATGGATTTTTACCGGCTTGATCCTGATTTAAGACAAAGACAGATTAACAGAATTATGATAGAAAGCGTTCTTGAGTTTAATCACAGCAGGTGTGCAGAAGAGTATATAAATTTATATGGAAAAATGCTTAAAAGGCCCTTCCTTGTCTGATCCGGGGATATTTAACGATCCTTATCTTCTTGGATTTGCAGATACAATATTTTCCAGGCATGTGAAGGCAGTGGAAACCGAACGGAAAATTGCCGGCATGGCAGGAGGATCAATCCTGAGCTTTGCTGATTACCATGAAGTTTTTGGGCTCCATTTCCGTGACGGGCAGTGGGTTTTCAGGGAATGGGCTCCCAACGCCCTGGATATGTTCATCTTATGCGAAAAAAACAGATGGGAAAAATGTGAAGAATTCAGACTGAAAAAAAGGGGGGCTGTGTTTGAAAAATATTTTAATAAGGATATTTTTTCCCACAAGGATCTTTACAGGCTGAAACTGGTCTGGGACAAAGGAGAAGGCGACAGGATCCCCACTGCCTCAACCAGGGTGGTACAGGATCCTGAAACACTTATTTTCAACGCTCAGGTCTGGTATCCTGAAAAACAATATAAATGGAAGACAAGAAATAAAATCAAAACAGGCCTGCCTCTTTTAATCTATGAAGCCCATGTGGGCATGGCGCTTGAAGAACCCAGAATAGGGACATTCAGGGAATTTGAACTTCAAGTGCTGCCGGAAATCGCAGCTTCAGGATATAATGCCGTACAATTGATGGCCATACAGGAACACCCGTATTATGGATCATTTGGATATCATGTCGCAAATTTTTTTGCTCCTTCATCCAGGTTTGGAACTCCTGATGATCTGAAAAGTCTGATTGATGCTGCCCATGAAACAGGCCTTGCCGTGCTGATGGATATTGTCCACTCCCACGCAGTAAACAATACAGTTGAAGGATTGTCTGAATTTGACGGCACTGGCTGGCAGTTTTTTCATGGGGGGAAAAGGGGATATCATCATCAATGGGATTCCAGATGCTTTGATTATGGTAAACCTGAAGTAATAAAATTTCTTTTATCCAACCTGAAATACTGGATTGAGGAATTTCATGTTGACGGATTCAGGTTTGACGGAATTACCAGCATGCTATTCTACGATCACGGCCTTGGAAGGGCCTTTACATGCTATGAAGATTATTACGGCGATGATGTTGATGAAGATGCCTTGTCATACCTGTATCTTGCGAACAGGCTTGTCCATGAACTGGATTCTGATTTCATCACCATTGCAGAAGATGTAAGCGGATATCCCGGGCTTGGAGGTTCACAGGAACAGGGCGGAACAGGATTTGATTTCAGATTTGCCATGGGTATTGCAGATTTCTGGATAAAGCTGCTGAAGGAATACAGAGATGAAGACTGGCCACTTGGCGAGTTATGGCATGAGCTGACTGTGAAGCGCAGTGAAGAAAAAACAATCAGTTATGCAGAATCCCATGACCAGGCCCTTGTGGGTGACAAGACCATTATGATGCGTTTGATGGAAGAACGCATTTACGATTCCATGGAAAGGGACAAAGATTCCATTGAAACCTTCAGGGGTGTTGCTCTGCACAAGATGATCAGATTCATTACTCTTGCAACAGCAGATTCAGGATATCTGAATTTTATGGGCAATGAATTCGGTCATCCTGAATGGGTTGATTTTCCAAGCAGGAGAAATGGATTTTCCTATCATTATGCCAGGCGTCAATGGTCGCTGAAGAAGAACAGGGAACTGGTCTTTTCAGCTTTGTCTGAGTTTGACAGGCACATGCTTTTATTTGCCGGAAAATACAGCCTGTTCTCGTGTTCCGGGCCTGAACTTGTCTGCATTCATGAACTTGACAACATAATTGCATTCAAACGCGGTGATCTGGTTTTTGTTTTTAATTTTCATCCCCGGGTATCATTTACAGATTACAGGATTTATGCTCTGCCTGGAAAATATATAATGGTTTTTAATTCAGATGACCATTTGTTCGCAGGCAAGGGCAGGCTCAGGCCAGAACAGGTGCACTTTACCCTTTCAGATGGCGGTAAATCAGAATCAGAAGAATATCTGAGTCTCTATCTGCCGACAAGAACTGCCATTGTGCTGCGGAGAATTCCGGAGTGAGAATATAAGCAGGTTAAAATACAGGGAGGAATGATGATCAAAAATTTTACTCTGGCAAAAAAGATTACCGGTGGATTCACAATCATTCTGATTTTGCTTATCACTCTTGCTTTTGCAGGCAGATTCGGCCTGACCCAGGTGGTTGAAAAGGTTGATTCTGCTCAGGTCAGATGATGGAGTTGTCCTCAGGTGCGGATCAGATAGCCAGAATACTTTTGAAAACGCGTATTATGGAAGAGAAATTTATAAATTCTGAAGATGAAAAAATTTTTAAAAAGATAATTGCCAGCATAAAATCGGTTAATGATATAATTGTACAGGTAAAAGATCAAATTGATGATGAAACCAGAGTAAAACCATTGGAGATAATTAAAAAATCTGTTGAAGATTATCTGTTATCCTTCAGGGCCTATGCAGGCTTGATGAGGAAACAAAAGGCTGCCAAAACTGCCATGGAATTAAATGCGGAAGATATACAGAAAACCTGCCTGGCATCAAAGGATCGTCAATATGCCCTTATGCAATCCCAGATTACCAAATCAAGCACTTTTATAACAATAGTAAGTCTGTGCGCTCTTGTTTTTGGCGTTTGCATCGCTTTTGCATTGACCAGGATTATTATCAGCCCGATAAAGACTGTTGTCGGCGCTTTAAAGGACATTGCCCAGGGAGAAGGCGATCTGACCCGAAGAATTAATATTGACACAAAAGATGAAATGGGGGAACTTGCAAAATGGTTCAATGCCTTTGTCTCAAGGCTGAATCATATCATTGTGGATATAGGGACAAATTCTGAAACCGTTACTGCATCTTCAGGAGAGGTATTGTCAGTATCTGAACGTATGGCTGAAGAGGCTGAAAGCCTGTCAGAACGTTCAAATTCAGTTGCAGCGGCAGCAGAAGAAATGAGTGTCAGCATGAATTCTGTGGCAGCTGCAAGTGAACAGGCATCCAGTAATCTTGGCATGGTGGCCAGTGCAGCCGGGTATATGAAACAGAGCCTGACCGGGATCGCATCCAATTGCGAAAAGGCAAGAACAGTATCTGAGAACGCTTCTGCCAAAGTCAGAACTGCTTCTGAGCGTGTTGAACGGCTTGGAGATTCAGCACGTGATATCAGCAGGGTAACAGAGGTTATTACAGATATTGCCGAACAGACAAATCTTCTGGCGCTGAATGCAACCATTGAAGCTGCAAGGGCAGGTGAAGCAGGAAAAGGGTTTGCAGTTGTGGCAGGTGAGATAAAAGGGCTTGCAACACAGACAGCAGAAGCAACCCTGGATATCAAGGAAAAAATCAGGGGAATCCAGGCTTCAACTGATGATACTGTAAAGGATGTTGAACAGATCACCAGTGTTATTTCTGAGGTTGCCGATATTGTGTCTGCAATTGCAGGGGCAATTGAGGAACAATCTGCATCTGCAATCGAGATTGCGGAAAATATAGAACAGGCCTCTGCCGGCATTTCCGAGGTTAATGAAAATGTTGCCCAGAGTTCACAGGTTGCTTCTGAAATTTCCGGCAGTATTTCCAAGGTCAATACAGTGGCAGTTGAAATGACGTCTCATAGTCAGGTGATGAAAAACAGTGCCCGGGATCTGTCTGAGCTGTCTTCAAATCTCAGGGAGATGATAGGGGTTTTCAAGGTTTCCATTGATGAAGCCGGCACAAACGGTGACGATAATGATAATATGAATGAGACTCAAGTTGTGGACTTCATGCCCTGGTCAGATAAATTTGAACTGGGTATTGCAAGCATTGATGAACAGCACAGTGAACTTGTTAAAATGGTCAATGAACTGCACAGAGCCATGAAGTTGAAAAGAGGGGCAAAGGAGACAGGCTCTGTTCTGGAACGGCTTGCAGATTATACTGTGTATCATTTCAGCCATGAGGAAAAATTGTTTGAAACACATCAATATCCAGACAGAATGCAGCACAAGGTAATCCATGATGAGCTTGTGGCAAAGGTTGTGGATTTCAAAAAACAGTTTGATCAGGGCAGGGCAGGATTATCAATGGATCTGATGGTATTTCTTACTGACTGGCTGAAGAATCATATCATGAAAACTGATAAAGCTTATGTGTCTTTTTTAAGGGAAAAAGGTGTGAACTGAACCAGCAGGAGGGCGGAATAACTTGTTTCCATTTACTTTGTGTAAAATTGACAGCATTCAACCGGACAGTTCAGTCCCTGACACAAATGCACTGGCGCTGGACCGTACACTGTTCTGATCTTTAACCTGGATTTTGACGGGCAACTGGTATTTTAATGCTTGACATCTGCAGAAACCAGAGGTATGTATTATTTTTTAAAAACAGGAGAAACTTGGATGAACAAAGAAAATCACATCAATTCAATATTTGATTTTGAACGCTTCTTTTTCTTTTTTAGGAGCGTTCATCCGGTGTGACTTTTATTGAGTGATTATTAAATAAAGCCCCGGGTGGACATCAGGCCGCCCGGGGCTTTTTATATTTTTTTAGGGCTTCGGGAATTTTTCCGGAGCCTTTTTTATTTTAACTACATTAAGTTAAAGGAGAAAGGTTATGATTCTGGTGCTGGAAGACAAGATTACCAACAGGCAGAAGTCGGATATAAAGGCTTTGCTTGACAATGAAGGGTGTATTGTTCATGAAATTGTGGATGCAGGCAGGAATATAATGGGCATAATAAAAAAACCCGGGCTTGACCAGGAACAATTGCGCAATATGCCCGGAGTTGCCGGAATTACTCCAATTAATACCTCGCATAAGCTTGTCAGCCGTGAATTCAAAACACAGGACACAAGGGTGAAAATAGGTGATGTGGTTGTTGGAGGGCCGAAAATAGTGATAGTGGCAGGCCCCTGTGCCGTGGAAAGTTACGAACAGGCCATGACAATTGCACAGGATGTGAAAAAATACGGGGCAGTATTATTCAGGGGCGGGGCGTATAAACCAAGATCCTCACCATATTCATTCCAGGGCCTTGAAAAGAAAGGCCTGGAAATTCTTGCTGATATCAGGGAGAAAACAGGTCTTGCCGTGGTCACTGAAATGACTTCAGTTTCCCAGGCGGAACTTATGATGGAATATGTGGATGTTGTACAGATAGGCGCCCGGAATATGCAGAATTTTGAACTGCTGAAATGTGTCGGCCAGATGAACAAGCCGGTTCTGCTGAAAAGGGGGCTTTCCGCCACTATTCAGGAATGGCTTATGTCTGCTGAGTATATCATGTCCGGAGGCAACTCTGATATTATTCTGTGTGAACGTGGAATCAGAACCTTTGAGCCCTATACCAGGAACACCCTTGATTTGTCTGCAATTCCTGTATTGAAACAACTGACTCATCTTCCCATCATCATAGACCCCAGCCATGCAACCGGCATAAGGGAAAAGGTCAGCCCCATGGCAAGAGCCGCAGTGGCTGCAGGAGCAGACGGTCTCATGATAGAAGTACATAATGATCCTGACAATGCACTTTCCGACGGCCCCCAGAGCCTTTATCCTGAGCAGTTCGGGCAATTGACCCGTGATATCTATGTCATAGCGCCGGTTGTGGGAAAACAGCTTGATTTTGATTATCTTAAAAAGTCCGCAATGGCTGAAAAAATAAACGGGACAGAGTCAAAAACAGCAGCATTCATAGGTGAGTACGGGGCTTACAGCCACAAGGCAAGTCTTGGATATTTCGGAGAAGACATAACACCGGTTCCCATGAAAAGCTTCAGAGATATTTTCCAAAGTGTACAGACAGGGCAGTGCCGTTACGGAGTAATTCCCCTTGAAAATTCTCTTTCAGGATCAATACATGAGAACTATGACCTTCTCCAGGAATATGATCTGAAAATAGTAGGAGAAATAACCCTTCGGATTGAACATGCACTGATCGCCCATGACAATGTATCCAAAAATGATATTACAAAAATTCTGGCTCCTCCTCCTGCATTTTCCCAATGCAGGAATTTTCTTGAACAATATCCTGAAATAGAGCTTGTTCCTGTCAAGGCAACTTCAAGTGCTGTAAAACAGGTAAAGGAATCAGGCAGCCGCACCACTGCTGCAATAGGCTCAGCCATGGCAGCAGAAATTTTTAATATGGCCATACTGGAGCACTCCATTGAAGACAATCCCAGAAATTATACAAGGTTTGCCGTGATTGCCGTGGATACCTGTGATCACACCACCATAAAAAAAACTTCCGTAATTTTTTCCACAGGGCATCAGCCCGGAGCCCTGTCTGAAGTATTGAAAATTTTTTCTAAATTTAATATCAATCTTGCAAAACTTGAATCAAGACCAATGCACGGCAAGCCGTGGGAATACATGTTTTATGCTGACCTTGAAGCGGATCTCGGGGCTGTAGAATTTTCAGATGCAATGGATTTGCTGAAGGAAAAATCAGAAAATTTAAGAATCCTGGGAAGGTATTAGGTTCATTGTCATTTGTTCAAGTGATTTGGGTGCATTTTAGGGTTGATGTCCTAAAATGCACCTGTTGTTTTGTCATTGATGTTAAAAATTGTCTTATTTCAAATATTTTCTCAAAAAAATAGCATCTCAATTGAAAAAAATCATAATTTTTATTAAACAAATTTAAAGGTAAAATTAAAAAAACAGGATTATCTGCAGAGAATCTAACCTAAGGCCTGCCCTAAAACCGTTGACATTAAATCAAATTAAATTCTATA
>CAYUOB010000047.1:0-20745 GCA_964446145.1 uncultured Desulfobacula sp. | reverse complement strand
GCTTTTTCAGCTTCAGACCTGTTTGAAAATTTGCCGGATCTTACAAGGTACCATGTTCTGTTTTTGTTGTCCTTTAATATCAGTATTTTTGCATCAAAGCCCTGGCCCGCAAGCGTGGTTTTCATTCTGAAGGCATTCTGCCTGTGCAGAAAAGCCCCTGCCTGAAGGCTGTAAAATTTTTTGTCAGGGGATTGAGCCGGAACACTTTTATCCCTGGCTGCGGCCTTGTGCCTGATTTCATTCAGTCTGTCCAGGGCATATCCGTTTTCAGGTTTGAGAGCAGCAGCTTTCTCATAAAGGCTGGCTGCCCGGTCATTTTTGCCGGTAAGATTAAGAAGATCCGCCTTGTAGCATATTGCCCAGTAAAAATCAGGGTTCAGTTCAAGGGTTTTGTCAAGGTCTTCAAGTGCCCGGTCTGTCCTGTCAAGCTCGGCAAGGCAGAGTGCCCGGTTGAAATATGCCACATAATTGCCGGGGTTCATACTGATGGCAGTATCATAATTTTCAATTGCTTTTTCATAATTTTTTTTATAATACCACGCCACCCCAAGATTGCTGTAAAGACCTTTAAGCTCAGGGAAAATTTTTTCAGCTTTTTGAAAATCCTTTATTGCCATATCAAATTTTTTCAGCTTCATGTATGATACACCACGATTCTTGTATGCATCTGCATTTTCAGGGTCAAGTTTTATCAGGGCTGAAAATTCATCAATGGCTTTCTGGTATTGGCCCTGTTTAAACAGGCGAACCCCGTTGTCAAAGAGTTCCTTGCCTGTTTTTGCCATTGCCGGCACATGGCAGATCAAAAACACAAGAACAAAGGGCAGAACAAGTTTTTTCAAGCCAAAGCTCCTTTTTTTATATTTGTTTTCACAGAATTTTATATTATATAAATGAGTATGTTCAGTTCAATAAAAAAATATTTTAAAAAGGCAAAAGAAGAAATTTCCAGGGAATATTCCATTGATTCTTCAGGCAGGTCAGTTGCTGTAAACACATCGGCAGCACATGGTACTCTGGAAAATGAACGCCGTCCAGGGCCGTGGACAGGGGTTGACCTGGACGGGACCCTGGCTTTTTATGACCGGTTTTCTCCTGGAGATCACATAGGAGAGCCTGTGCCTGCCATGCTTGATCTGGTGAAAAAGATGATTGCAGGCGGAATTCGTGTTAAAATTTTTACTGCAAGGGCCCAGGATCCGGATCAGCTGCCCATAATCCGCAGGTGGCTCAGGGAAAACGGTCTGCCTGACCTTGAAATCACCAATGTCAAGGATTACTATACACAAAGGATCTATGATGACAGATGCATTCAGGTGGAAAGAAACACAGGCCGTCTGATTGCCGACAAACAACCTTAACCGGAGACCTCACAAATGAAGTATATCTATTATATTCTGGCCATTGTTATTGTTTTTTCCGCCTTTGCTGCCTATGGCCTTTTTGATACGAAAGTTGAGATATCTCATCCATTATTTTCTGTTAATGACAGGGTGGTGTCAGAAAAAGAATTCAATAAAATGCTTGAGCACAAGCCCGCCTGGATGACAAAAAAGCAGTTCATGGATTCAGTTATTGACAAGCAGATTCTGATTCAGGAGGCAATAAAAACCGGGATTAACAAAGAGGAAAGCTTCAGACGGGCAGTTGAAAATTTTTATGAGCAGTCATTGATTAAAATTCTTCTTGACAGGAAGCTTAAATCCCTTGTTGTGGACGTGTCTGACGATGAAATAGCAAAATACGAGAATTATCTTGGATATAGAATTTTTCTTACGAGATTTGTCTATCCAGACCTTGATTCGGCAAGGAGTGGAAAGAACTGCACAGGTGAAAAGATTGACAATGAGTTCATCAATCTTTCAGATGACCTGAAGTTCATAGTACTGAACCTGGAACCGGGCCAGAGCTCAAAACCACGACAGGGCAAGGGCGGAGTAATTGTTTACAGGCTTGATAAAATCGAGAAAATAAAAAAACCTGACAATGGCAGAACAGGGATATTTAATCTGAAAAAGGTTTCTGTTTTTCTTCAGGACATGAAAAAGGAACAGCTTCTGGAGGAATGGACAGACAAGCTTCGGGCATCAGCACATATCTGGAGGAAAAAATGAATTACAGCCAGCCGCGGTATAAAAGACGTAATTATTTCATCAACAGGGAATTTCAGGGCCGGTATATTTTCAGTTATTTTATTCTGGCTTTTCTTGGAAGTCTTATCTTTATCGGGATATTCAGCTTTTTTTCTTCCAATACCATTTCCATTGTATATGACAATTATCATTTGCAGCTTGGGCTCACTCCAGGCATATTGTTCAAGAAAATTTTGAGTACCCAGTGGATTTTTGTTGTGGTTGGCGGAGGTATTGTTGTTATTGTAACTCTTTTTCTCACCCACAGGGTAGCAGGCCCCTTCTACAGGTTTGAAAAGACTCTCGATGACATGATAGAAGGAGATATCTCAGGCAGGGTTGTATTGCGCAGAAAGGACGAAGGCAAGGAACTTGCCCAGAAGATCAATGCTTTTAATTTCATTCTTGGTGATAAACTGGCTCTGATAGAAAATTTTAATTCAAATATTGCTGTATTGTCGCTGCAGCTTAAAAAGGCACTTGAGGATTCGGATATGGATACATCTGATCTTGTTCCCATCCTGAATGAGATACTGGACTGCCAGAAAAATATTCAGACCATGATCAATGATTATACATTTTCCAGGGAAAAGCTGTAAAACAGCCTGTGCTGTGATGAATCGCTGTTTTCCCATATTGATGCCAGCACTTGGGGCATGGCTGGTAATGCTGATTATGGGTGGTTTTGTGCCCTGCCCTGCTTCTGCAGCTGTGATTGAGTCAAGGTATGCCCAAATAACATATTCTGACCTGAAAGACCTGAGAAAATTCAATGATGAACTTTATATGGGAAAACTCCGGTCGCAGATCAGGCAGCGCGGCAGCGACACTGTGGAAGATGAAGTGGCAGCTAAAATTGATTTCATTGTTGAAAAAGTCATGGCTGTTCTTGATATGTTTCCTGCCAACCTTAAATTTTCAATTGTGATTCATGGCGATGAATCACAGGTTCAGAAAGATTTTAAAAGAATCTATCATATTGATGTTGATTATATCGCTTTCTATTCTCCTTCTGAAAACAAGGTTTTCTATTCAGCCGATAATGCCAACTTAAGGGTTGTTGCCCATGAGATAGGCCATGTGGTTGCGGAAAATTATTTTACTGTTTCCCCGCCCCAGCGTATTCATGAGCTCATGGCCCAGTTTGCAGAACAGCATGTTACAGACTGATTTTATTTCAGGCGGCATGGTTGCACTGATGCGACCATGCCGCTTTATTCTGTGAATGAGATTACAGGATAATATTGTTGTAACTATATGTTAAAACAGTATAATCATGTTTTGATTCCAGGTGGCACATAATTTGCTAATCTGTTGCCTGAAATTGAAATATATTTAAGATTAATGCATGAATAACTGGGATTAATTTGAAAAAGGTAGTTTGTCATGAATAACAATCTGGATGATTTTCTGGATAAGCTTCAGGATGAAATATTTGAAGAAGCAAAACAGGCACTGGGTGAAAGGGGATTTGACCGGTGGCGTAATCCGAAATTCAACGGAAGAATGGATGATGCAGATGCATGGGCAAGGGTGAAGGGAGACTGCGGAGATACCATGGAAATTTATCTTAAGTTTGAAAATAACCGGGTGTGCCGGGCTTCCTATTTTACTGACGGGTGTGCCTCAAGCATGGTAAGCGGATCATTTGCAGCAGAACTTACCCTGGGCAGGGATCCGGATGAAATAACAGATATAGATGCTCAGGCAGTGCTGGATGCAATAGGGCGGCTGCCTGAAGAAGATATGCATTGTGCAACTCTTGCTGCAGGTGCTGTACAGGAAGCCCTGAACAATTATATGAAGGGCGCAGGAAAAATCAAATAGACTTTTTTATTATGAGGTGGTTGAAAAATGGAACTGACACAGATACTTTCACTGGAAAAATGGATTGAACTTGAAAATGAATTATTTAACAGGTTTCAGCTTCAGGGTTCAGTATTCAATAAGGACGGAGTAAGAATTACAACCAGCAAGAACTGGACAAATTCCATCTGCCCTGTGATAAAATCCATAGATGAAGGCCAGAGTTTTATATGTGCTTCCGCGCACATGAATATGTCCACTCAGGCCATGAAAACAAGAAAACCTGTAATGGGCGAATGTGATGCCGGCATGGTTAAAATTGTGGTGCCTGTGTTTGTCAATGATGAATACCTCGGAGTTGTCGGAGGTTGCGGCCTTCTTGAAGAAGGAAGCGAACTTGATGAGTTTGCAATTCATAAGATAACCTGTCTTGATCCGGAAAAAATAAAACAATTATGTTCTGATATTCCAACTATTTCCATGGAAGGAATAAAACAGGCCTGTGCTTTTCTTGAAGAACAGCTGGCAGCAGAAGGTGTTGCCTGATTCTTTTGGGATTGTATGCAAATTTTTTTAAAACTGGGCCGTCATTGCATTGAAACAGCCTGTAAAAGAAAATATGAGCATTTGATTGCACAGTATTTCAAAGCCTGTGACAAAGAAAGGGCAGATATGGAACCTGTGATCAATGCATTGAAATTTTTTCTTGAGAATGCTGATTTTTCTGACTTGAGAAACCGCATGGGAAAAAAGGGCAGCAATGCAATGGCGGTTATGCAGGTGCCTGATTTTAAATTTGACCGTATGTATGTAAGATTTGGCGGAACCTGTTTTTATCCTGTGTGGAAGGATTGTATCAGGGCTTGATTTTTTTTATCATTTTAAGAGCCCGCCTGTTTCCGGGGTCAAGCAGCAGGGCCTGGTCATATTTGTCGCGTGCTTTGTACAATATACCCTGGTGAAAATAAAAATCTCCAAGCGCAACCTTGATTTTTGCATCCATGGGAAGAGCAGTTTCTGCCCGCTGAAGAGCCAGCATGGCATTCTGAAGATCATTGTGGTGTTTAAAAAAATTGTAGATTTTAAAAAACCAATGCCTTTGCATCCGCTTCTGTGCGGGTTTATCTTTAAATGATCTGAAACCGGCCTCGGCCTGGCCCACAAGGTCAAGGCTCTTTTTGTACAGATCAACTGCTTTCTGTCTTTTTCCTGTTTCATACAAAAAATCTGCAAAGGCAATTAAAGGGCCTGGAGAATCTGGAACCGCACCTGTGATCTGGTCTGTATCAAGCCCTGAAACAATCATGGCGGTGAGGGCGCGTTCCATGAATTTTTCATCCAGTGACAATGCTTTGCGCATATATTGAAGGCCCTGTGATATTTTGTTCCTGGAAAAAAGCCATACAGCATATTTAAAATTATATTCGGGGCTGGTGGGGTCATAAACTACACTTTGCCTGAATGCAGTCTGAGCCTTTCCTGGCTTATTGGTGCGCGCAAGAAATATTGCAAACCTGTTCAGGTATCTCGGATTTACAGGGTCAAGGGCCAGGCAGGAACAGAAATGTGATTCTGATTTTTTGTAATTTTTTAAAAACCAGGCTGTATTGCCGATAGTAAAATGGTATTGGGCGTTCAACGGATCAAATTCTGATGCCAGGCTGGCGATTTTTTCAATTTTTCTTACAATGATTTCAGGTGTATTGGCTGCCATTCTGTAGTTTTTTATACTGGTGTAATAAAAAATACCGATCAGGTTTGATATGTTGAATACAGACACACCTATTGTCAGAACAATTATTGCTGCAACGGACAATAATTTTGTCCTGCCTGAGGATATAACAGGAAGCCGGGAGGGAAGGCTTTGTTTTCTCAATCCTGTATTGGCTGCACATACACCAATTCCTGCGCATAAAAAGAACCAAAGCCCGTTTGCTCCAATGTGCATGTTAAAATCAGTAAAGCTGTGAAACAGGATGGATGCCATTGCCGTTATACTGCCGATATAAATATATATGGAAAAAGCATCTCTGCGTTTTTTGAATATTTTGTATGTCCTGTAAAAAACGCAGCAAAGGAACCATGCTGCAAGCAGAAAAGCAATTATACCGCCTTCTGCAAGCAGTTCAAGATAGTCGTTATGGGCATGAATCAGAATCCGGTCGCTGTTGATTGAACGGAACAGGGGGTAGATATGTGAAAAACTGCCCAGGCCGGCTCCGGTCAGTTTAAAATGGTTTATTATCTGTTTTGTGTCATGCCAGAAGGCAAGCCTGGATTCATATATGATGCCCTGGGCATTTTTGAGTTTTGCAAAGCGTTCAAAAATCTGATCCCAGCCAAACCATCCAATGGAAAGGGCGCTTAGTACAATAATAGCCATGATGACCATTGTGTTGCCGCGGCTGATTTTTCTTTGCATCAGGAAGAATGTGAATATGATCAGAGACAGGCATGTGCTTATCATGGCCCCTCTTGAGAGGCTGACAAAAATTGAGACGATGATAAGCAGGGCAGAAGTGCCGACCAATATATGGATATTTGCCTTTTCCTGATTGAAGATTTCTGCAATCCCTCTGAGTATGGATGTGCTGCCTATTTTCGGACGGTAAAACAGAAAAAGGCCCAGTACAATTGGAAAAATCATTTCCATCAGCCCGGCATAGTGATTGTGGTTTACATACGGGCCCACCACTATTGAGTTGCGGGGGGTATACCTGAACCACAGAGCCATGTCATCTGTCAGATAAAATTGCAATATGGATGAAAAGGCAAGAAGGCCGCCAAAAACCGCAATCACAAGTATGGTTGTCCTGAGCATCTGTTTTCTGCTCAGAAGCTGAACAGTCAGGGCATAGAATACCACATAGGATGCATACCGGAAAAATTCAGATAATGTAGCCTTAAGGTTGATTGTAAGCGGCATCCAGGAGATGGTTCCTGTAATTGCCCGGGTGGTGTGATAAATTTTAAAGGCTTCAGGAGAAATCACTCTGACAACACTGCCTGGAAGGGGAATCATCTGTATAAGAATATAAAAAAGAAATATGATCAGTGCAGTTATGCCTGGCACGCAATATAATTTGTCATCATGTTTTATAATATGGATAAAAAACAGAGCGGCTGCTGCAAAGGCTCCTGTTTCCATGATTGCATATGACCAGGGCTCTGTTGTGCCGAATGCAAGAGGGCAGAAAATAAGAAGGAAAAAAAACAGGATTTTTGAAAGTTTAAAGGACATATTGCATTATGGCTCAGGATTCCGAGGAATAATAATAGTCGCCGTAATTGTAATAATACCCGGTTTTTTTCGCGTTGAACCGGTTAAGAACAAGGCCTGTGACAGGTGCCTTGATTTCACGCAGCTGTTTTATGCCTTTCCCGAGCATTTCATATGTTGTTTTTCCAGCCCAGGTTACAATAATCAGTCCGTCAACATGTTTGCTTAACACAACCGGATCTGTGACACTGGCAAGGGGTGGTGTGTCAATTATAACCATGTCATATAGTTCAGAGACGTGCGACAGCAGGCTGGCAAGCCTTTTTGAGCTTAACAGCTCTGATGGGTTTGGAGGAATTGGGCCCGATGTTATTATATCAAGATTTTCAACCACTTTATTGCAGGTGGATTCAGTTTGATCACAGATTCCTGCCAGCAGTGAGCTTAATCCGGTTTTGTTGTCGAGGTTGAAGTTTTTATGCTGAACAGGCCGCCTCATATCCGCATCAATGAGAAGCACTTTTTTGCCGGCCTGGGCAATTGTCAGGGCAAGGCATGCGCATATGGATGACTTGCCTTCGCCAGGAGCAATACTGCTTACAAGAATAGTCTGTGGTGGTTTGTCGGCAGATGAAAGCAGAACAGATGTCCTCAAACCCTTGAAATTTTCCGCAATCAATGATGAGGGATCTGCCAGCACATTCTGGACAATGGTCTGGTTTTTGTTTTTCAGCAGGTCAATGGTGCTGATAACGGGGATATCAAAGCGTTCCTCAACATCTTCAGGAGTTTTGACCGTATTGTCAAGGTATTCAAAAAAGAAGGCAAGGCCGATACCGCCGAACAGGCCCAGTATGATTCCAAGAAGGATATTTCTTTTCTTTTTGGGTTTTGCAGGGTGTTTGGGCATCTGGGCCTTTTCAATAATCCACACATTGACAGCCTGATTTTTTTCCGTGATTCCCCTTTCCTTCATTTTTTTTATGAGGGCATCGTAAAGATAGCGGTTTGTGTCCACTCTTCTTTTCAGCATTCCAAGCTGAATTGATTTTTCGCCAAGCCTTGCAGCCTCAAATTTGGTCTGGTTTAAAAGGTTTCTAAGGTCTTTTTCATTGGCCTTTGCCAGCAGATATTCATTTCTGATCGTCTGTACAGCTTTTCTCAGGGCTTTTTTCTTTTTTGCCTTAAGGCTTGCAAGTTCATTTCTTGCTGTAATCATTTTAGGGTGTTTGGGCCCGTATTTTTTTGAAAGCTCGGATATTTTCTGGTCCGCAGCAATAATTTTCTGGTTAAGAGATTCAAGAGATGCGTTTTCCGCAATAACCGGTATGGTTTCGAGCTGACTTTCGGGAAGGTTTCTGACCTGGCTGTAGACAGCATATAATTCCTTGCGTTTTGTTTCAGCTGCAGTCAGGTTGCGGGAAAGCTCAGACAGTCTTTCAGGAAGAACCGTGATTTTATCTTCAATTGTGACAATATCATATTTTTTTTTGTATTCATAAAGGGCTTTTTCAGATTCTTCAAGCCTGGCCCTCTGAATTTCGGCTTTTTTGCGCATCCAGCTTATGCTGTACCCTGATACCTGCATCTGCATATCCACAAGCTCGTCAATATATGCATGGGCCACGGCATTTGCAACTTTAACCGCAAGGGCTGGGTTTTTGGACAGAAAGCCTATCTGAAGTATTCTTGAATTTTCAACCGGAGACACTGAAATGTTTTTTTTGATGATTTTTTCAAGCTGCTGTGCCTTGGTAAGGGGAACAGAAGATTCTCCGGGTATTTTTTTCTTAATCGTATCTGATGAGCCTGAAAACAGTTTTTCGATTCCAACCATTTCCCTGAAAGCTGTATATTGATTCTTCAGCCATTCTGACAAAAGGGAAAGATAGGAACGGGTTTTTTCATCGCCCGGAAAGAAGCTGTCATAGATTTTTTCCGGCCCCATATCCTTTACAGCTTTTTCCACTACAGCAGAACTCATGATCAATTGATTCTGGGTTTCAATGAAGGCAGGATCATAGGGGGTATAGGTATAGTTGCTTGTCAGGGAGCCTGCAGTGTTTCTTTCTATCATTACCCTGCAGTCTGCCTGATACATGGGGGTTGCGGTAAAGGTTGCAATGATAACCGTAACAAGGGTAATGATAAAAAATGTAAAGACAGTGCCCTTGCGTTTGTTTATTATTCTTAAATAATCTCTTAAGTGTATTTCTTTTTCATCCATGATCAGAAAAAACTTTCAGGAACCACTATAACATCGTTGGGCAGCACAGGCGCGTCCATGTTCACATTTTCAAAAACCTGTTTTTTGCCGTTGATTTCTCTTATTATCCTTACCTTATCCTTTGCCGCGATTTTGGAAAATCCTCCTGCCATTGTTATGGCTTTGATTACTGTCAGGTCGGATTCATATTTGTAGGAATCGGGTTTTTTCACCTCTCCTGATACATAATAGGTTTTGGCCTTGGAAATATAGATACTGTCTCCATCCTGTATGGGAATATTTAAGGAAGTGTCTCCTTTTTTGATAAGTTTTTCAAGATCAAGCACAATCTGTCCCTTGTGGGAACCGGGCCCGTTTGTCCTTTTTATAATGGCTGTGCTGCCTGCATCTGCTGTCAGCCCGCCTGCCTTTGAAATAAATTCAAGAAACGTGACCGTTCCCCTGAGTTCGTACTGGCCAGGATTTCTTATCTGTCCCAGGATAACAGCCTGCTTGCTTCTGTGTTCTGATATGAATACATCCACCTGGGGATTTACAAGGTATCCGTCTGCAAACAATTTTTCAATTTTTGATGATATCTGGGATACAGTAAGCCCTTTGACAGATATTTCTCCAAGAAGAGGAACCCGTATTGTCCCGTCTGCACTGACCCGTACTGTGGTTGACAGATCCTTGTTCTCATATACATTTATATTGAGGACATCTCCTTCTCCCACTGTATATTCCTGGGCAAGGCATATCATGGGTATGAGTATCAGTATGCATATTGCCGCTAGTTTTTTTATGGAATGCCCCATGATTTTACATGGATAAGCTTGCTCTGAAAAAAATCTGATTTGCTTCATAATCGTAAAAAATCATATTGGAGTCATTTTTGGTGAAAAAATATCCCAGGTCAAAGATCAGCCATTTTCTGGGTTTGAACCTGAGGGCAGGGCCCAGTCTGTATAAATCATCGTCCCTGTCAATTCCGTTATACCTGTTCTGCTCATAGGTAAAGCTTAAAGTGCCTGACCATTTAGGGGTAAAGCGCTGCATCAGGCTTATGTCAATGCCTGTGGAAAGAAAACTTGATGCTGTGGAAAGGTCAGATTCGTGAAATTTTCTGTATCCGTTTATCTGCAGGCCTCTTTTGGCTGTAAGATTGTGCTGGGTCTGAAGTTCGACAGAAAAATCCTCCTGATCGCTTATTGCCGGAGAATCAAAATCCTTGTCCATATATCCCAGTTTTAACCTTCCCCTTGTTTTTGCCGTGATATCCCAGTTTACACCGCCGTAATAATGGTTTTCAATGCTGTCATTGACAGTGCCTGAATCAAAATCAATGATAGCGTAATCATATTCCGCAAAAAGAGATGTTTTGGGCCAGAATTTGTAAAATGCCGATATGCCGAAGGTATTGTCGTTCCTGTCCCTGTAATCGACCATTGCGTCTTTGTAGTCAAGGTCATAGTTTGAATATTCAAATTTGAGCTTAAGCTTTCCTGAACGCGTTTCATATGTGGTCAGGAAATCCAGGAGATTATCCTGAAACCTGTAAAGCGTATCAATTATTCCGTTGCCGGCAATTTCTTCCTTGTCATGAAAGATATCAATCAGGTCAAGGGACAGGCCTGAATTGAAATTATACTGGACAAGGCCTTCTGCCTTGTGGTTCACGTGATCCTGTGATGAATGCCCTGAATACAATACAAACTCCGGTGAATACAGAATATATGTCTGATAACGCCTTGTGGCTTCCGGTTTTATGCGGCTTAATTTAAGACCTCCCGGAGATGTGGTCGTGGTATCTATGGAAAGCAGTTTTTCCCGGTTTGCAGGAAAGGCAAGCCAAATTCCAGGAGCAATGGTTGTGATGAAATCGCTTTTTTTACTGGTGTGGGTGGCAAAAAGGTTGTCAGTATAAACTTCTTCAAGCATGATGAAAGGGTGATATCGTCCGCCCCTCCTGCCGAAAATATCGGCCTTGATTCCACTTGGCGGAGCAGATACGCTTTTGGGTTTTGACTGTCCTATTGGCGGAGCTTCGGTTGCCAGGGCTGAATATGCTGTAGCTATTATAACAATACAGATAATATTTGCGAAACATTTAAGATATCTCATTTTCTGCTCCCGTTGTTACAGCGCACTGTTCAAGATGCAGTAAAGTTGCCTGCGAAAATAATCTAGAAAGTTTAATATCGTTTTTTGCTTCTTGTCAATAAAAAAAGCCCTGAACCAGAATTGAACAGGGCTTTTTATTTTTTATCATGAAACCTTAGGGTGATGCAACGGAAAACGGTACCGGCGGAGCCGGGGGATTGATTGGCGGCGGAACCTGAACCACAGGAGTATAGCCGAGCCCGATTTCTCTTAAGCATTGTGCCTGGGCGATCTCATCTCTTGGAAAAATCGGTTTTCCAAGGGGAGAAGCAGCATCTGTGGCAGCCTTGGCAATGACCTGCTTGTTGACTCCGCTTTCAGTGGCGCACATGCATAACTGGTTGAGGTCAACTTCTCCGCCATAGCTGAAAATATTTTTTATGACTGAATAGGGATTGTATTTAAGATCAACAGCTATTTTCATGGCCTCGCATGGAGGAGCTTTCTTATCCATGGCTTTTTTAATGGCATTTTCCAGAACTGTGCTCTGGGCCGGAGTATATGCAAGCCCTTTATTTTTTGTTGTAGCAAGTGCTTTCCCCTTCTGAAGTGCAAGCACAAATTCGTTTTCCCATTGATTGTCCTGGGCAAACCCTGCTGAACTTAACAATGCAAGGATTGAAACAATTATGATTGCTTTGATGGTTGTCCTCATTTTATAATTTCTCCATTCTCCATGTTTTTTATCAAATGCTGCTATTTGGCAATGCAATCAATGTGCCAGGCTTAAGATATTTTTAAATCAGGGTACTTAGATTTAAAAATATTAAAATTATGTAAATTTTGTAATAATTTATAACTTTTTTTACATAATTTTATAACTTTTATTTTACCCTTTGTTGAATCCGGATTGTTCAAGATTTTCCAGAAGGGTGAGTACTGAGGCCGGATTCTCGTTTCTGCCCGTCCCATAGGCATTGAATTCAATTCCTGTCTGGTATTTATAGCTTTGTTCGGGGTTTTTTGAAATCCACCGCACATTTGCAATGATTTCAGGGTGTTCATTTATTTCAGGGATATTCAGTTTTACCATTATGGCAGATCCTGCCCTGAGCCTTTCATTGCACAGAAATTTGGCTCCGCCCCGGCTGAGGTTTATTACAGGGTAAAAATCCTCAGAATATTTCTGCCTGAAGAATCCACTGGCTTTTTTTCCGTAATAAAGTGTTGTTCCTGGAATCAGAAAACGTTTGCACTTTCTTTTTTTCAACCCCATACCTCCGCCGGGAAAATTATTATATTATGGATATAATTCCAACCCTTAAGTACTATAAAATTGAACTAAATATTTCAACTTAAAATTATTCATGTCCGCTGTATTTTTTGCGGGCGGTTGTGGCAAATAATATATAATGACAAAAAATGTCATTATAGCTGCATTGTCTGTCGGTTAGTTATAGGCTTGGGCCTGCATTCTATACATTTGCGCATATCTGCCGTCCTGTTTCATAAGGTCTGTATGGGATCCCTTTTCCACGATTCTGCCCTTGTGGAGAACAAGTATTGTATCTGCCATCTTGACTGTGGAGTATCTGTGGCTGATGATAAGCGCTGATCTGCCCTGAATTAATTTTTTAAGCTTTTCAAAGACAGCGGTTTCGGTTTCAGGGTCAAGGGAACTTGAAGGTTCGTCCAGTATGATGATTTCAGCATCTCTGAAAAAAGCGCGGGAGATCGCCATCATCTGCCACTGGCCTGTACTGAGTTCTTCGCCGTTTTTGAACCATCGTCCAAGAATGGTGTCATATCCGTTTTTGAATTCTGAAATTTTTCTGTCTACTCCGGTTTTGTGTGCCGCCTGCCTGATTCCGGATTCATCGTTTTTCCTGGCAAGATTACCAAGAAAAATATTTTCCTTTGCAGACAACTGGTAATGGATATGATCCTGAAAAACTATGCTGATTTTTTTTCTGAATTCGTCAGGGTTAAAATTTCTGATATTTTCCCCGTCCAGAAAAACTGCACCGTCTCCAGGATCATAAAGCCGTGCCAGTAATTTCACAATTGTGGATTTTCCTGAGCCGTTTTCTCCGACTAATGCCACAATTTCTCCGGGTCTTATGGAAAAATTTACATCATTTATAACATTTTTTTCATTATTCTGGTAATAAAATTTCACATTTTTGAATTCAATTCCTGTTCTGATTTTTTCAGGAACCTGAACAGGGAACCTGGGAGATTTTATTGACGGCCTGATTTTTAAAAATTCATATACATGGGACAGAAAAAGATTGTCCTCATACATTTGAGCGGCACTTTCAAGAAGGGTTTTAAGATATCCCAGCCCCCTCTGGAATGCCTGGAAATACATGACCATATCTCCGATTGTGATCATGCCTGATGCGGTTTTGAAGGCGATATATACAAAGCTTGCAAACACTGCAATGGTCATGCTTGACTGAGCTGTAAAGTCTCCAAACGCCCTGCGTTTTTCAAAATAAAGTTTTTCTTTTTTCAGAGTTTTACGAATCGCATTAAACCCTGAAATGAAATAACTGCCGAGGTTGAACAGCCTGAATTCACCGGCATGGGTATCACCTGTGAGCATCCAGTGAAAATAATAGGCCCGTCTTTCATCTTCTGTGCGTTTTTCCTGCCATGAATAGATTTTGTTCGAATATTTCAGGCGCATCAGAATTCCGGGAACGCATGCACAGGTCATGATAACGGGAAGAACGGGATTAAATCCTGCCAGCAGCCAGAAGACAGCAATATATGAAGCCGCGCTTCTGCCTGCCGTAAAAAGTCCGTTTACAATGGATGCCGGCCGTGAAGGCCCTTCCTGCCGTGCCCTGAAAAGAGTGTCATGATACCGGGGAGATTCATAGAATGCAAGGTCGGCAAGGACAGCTTTTTCATGCAGCACGCAGAACATGTGATCTGAAACTGTAAGCGTCTGCGCTTTTTTTACATAATCTCCGAGAAAATTGAAAAAAGCAGTCAAAAGGCCGGTTACACATGCCATTCCGATGTAAATCAATGTATTTGAAAATTTAGGGTCGGTTATGGCGCCTCCCGGTTCAAGTGCAAGGCCTGTTACGGAGTCAATGATCAGTTTGATAAGATAAAGCATGACAAGCGGAAGAATGCCTGAGATCACCATAATCAGGCCGGAAAGTACTGAATACAGGGCTGAAGCCTCCCATACAAATTTCAGGGCCCTGTCAATGCGCATGGCGTTTCTGAGCTTGATGTTTAAAGGGTTCGGATTCATCAGAACTGATTATACACAAACCAATAAAAAAGGACAGAAAGTATTTATAACTTCCTGTCCCTATAAATTTTTAAATGCAGATTTACAATTTTAAAGCCGTTTTCTGCCGGCAAGGCCCATGCCCAGCAGCCCGATACCGAAAAGAAGCATGGTTGCAGGTTCAGGCACCGGAGTTACATTGTCTGTATCAACAATGAACTGGAAATTTTTGATATTGCCGTTATTGTCCTGGTATGAAGTGAATCCGGTGGTTGTGCCCTTGTTGGTGAAATCAATGTATAAGGTTGAATACAGGTCATAAAGAGGGTCCTGACCAAGTATGTTTACAGGGTCGGTGAATTCCCAGTAGAACTGTGCATTGAACAGATCTGGGCCAGCGGTTCCTGAAGTGGCGGAACCAGCGGCGCCGTTGGGATACCAGATCCCGCCTGAAGAGTTGGCAGTAAGTTCCGGATAAAAAACAATATCAAATACTGTGTTCCCGGGAAGGGCATTGATGGTGAAACTGTTGATTTTCTTAGTTGTGGCAAGTGTCCAGTCAAAGAGAAAGTTTTTATTGATGTCATCCCATCCTTGGGTATCGTCACCGTTATAGGTCAGGGACCAGTCTTCTCCTGCAACCCCATAAAGATCAGGGCCAAGCTGCCCCCATGTTGCAGATGCGTTTTTGCCATCTGCAAAGTTTATGGTGACCTGCATGCCGTTCATGTCGGCTTTTCCTACTGTATAAGTGCTTACGCTTGAAATGGGAGTGGAAAGAGCTGCGCCAGGAAGTATAAGCAGCACAAGTATGATAGTTGATATTAAATTGCGCATTTTTATTGCCTCCTTATTATGAAGTCTGGGTGGCTGATTCCGGGCCACAGGCACCGAACTGGTCGCACGCCAGCAATACATTTTCTTCAGGTTGATCGCGTTTTATCACAATCAGTACCGGTTTTTTCCATTCCTGTTTTTCCATAATCTGCTCCTTAAACTTTATTTATTTTTATAGAATAAATCATTTATTTTTTTTGTCAAAATTTAAAAGCAATTTCTATGCCGTTGTTGTGCGATATTGCAAAAATATTTTACATGAGCATCCAGATGTCCTGTTTCAAGATCAGCAGATGCAGGGCACCACATGCAGATATTGCGTATTTTACATTTACCGCAGGTTTCATGATATGATTTTTCACAGGAAGCAAGGTTAAGAATTTCAGGGGCAAACTCCTCCCATGCCTGTTTTAATGTGCCTTTTTTAAGATCATATATGCATTTTTTGTTCACCAGAGGTCTGCAAAGCCTGAAAAAGCCGTCATAGCTTATGAAGCAGCTGAACATGCCTGCATTGCATCTGAAAAGTTTTTCAGGCCTGTCAGTTTCATTGCCTGAATTTATTCCGGCATTTGCCTGCATTTTTTTTACAGCTTCAAGCCTTGCTGGATCACGCTTTTCCAGAGTTGCTATTTCCTGCGGGGATAAACGTTCTGCAATGATTTTTCGATTTTTTTCAGGGTTTTTATCGGTTCTCAATGTTAAAAAAGGGTCATATCTGAATTTCTGGCAGGAAATATTCCGGCAGAACCTGCTTATATTATCCAGAAACTCAAGGTTTGATTTCAGAACCATTGCCTTCAGTGTAACAGGGATGGATTCAGAGATCAGCATGTCAATGCCTGATTTGAACCCGGCAAAATTACGGGTTCCTGTAACCTTTGCATATTCACTGTCTGAAGTTCCGTAAACTGTAATTTCAAGATTTCTTGGAGGATATTTTTTGAACAGACTGATATGATCCTGTGAAATAAGACTTGCATTGGTGAATACTGAAACAAGAAACCCTTTTTTTTTCATGTGGGTGTAAATATCGGAAAAATCCTGTCTTAAAAGAACTTCTCCTCCCGTGAGAAGCACTTTTAACACCCCCATTTCAAAGGCCTGGTCTGCTATATCCTTTATCTGGCCGATAGAAAGTTCCTTCCGGGCTGCACTGGTATCGTTTGCAGGCAGATTGTTGTAGCAATGCCTGCAGTTATTGTTGCACCGTGCAGTCAGCTCCAGGGTCAGCTCAATAAGCCTGCGGCGCTGCTTTGCTTTTTGTATCGGTTCAAATTCTGAAAATGGTATTGATTTTTCCATCTGCTACCGGCCCATGAACTGCTTTTTCAAGGCCCTGCCAAACGGCAGGATAAAATAATTCAAAATTGCTGTTTTTGATGCAAATGCAATAATAATATTTTTCCATCTTGTGAATTTTACCAGTTTGCCCGATGCTTTTTGTTTTTGTACTGCAATGCCTATTATCCGGGCTTCCGGGAACCATCCGTCTTTTTTTCTGCAATTGTCGCCCTTGAGCTCAACTATGCCCTTTTTTCTGCTGATTACCCTGTGCACTATTATTTTTTTTTTGGTTCTGTCTGTAATGGCGACAATATCACCTGTTCTGATCCGGTTTTTCCGGTTAAAGGGCTGTATGAATATGGTTTCTCCTGTCCTGAGAAAAGGTGCCATGCTGTTTCCAAACCCTTTGACCTTGATGAAGGAGATTTTGCCGCTGTCACCCAGGGAACTTACAAGCCTGCAGAAAATACCGGTGTTCAGGCTGAACTCATCCATGCGGACATCTCATCTATTTATACTCGACAATAAGCCCTTTGTTCAGAAGCTCTTCCAGAAGTTCAATTACATCTAAGGTAATTGTCCCAAGGGGGGCGTTATATTTTTCTGCAAGTTCTGCACATAATTTTTCAACAGTGATTTTGGCTCCAAGCCTGTCCCATATTTCCCTGCCCGTGTCTTCCAGAGAATAAAGGGATTCATCAAAGTCAACAGTGCCGGTGTCAGTTTCAACCGGAACTATTATCAGGGTTTCATCAATGAAACGTGCAATGATTTTATCGGACGGGATATAGATTTTTTCTGGTTTTATCATTATTTCCGGTTTCCATGCCATGATTTGTCTTTGTTGTGTAAGTTCATGATATGATCCTTTATTTTCCCGGTTTTGTCAAATTCCATGTCCCAGCAGTCAATACTGCCTGCAATATTGCTCAGTATATCAAAGGACAGATCCCACCAGCCCCCGGACACAAGCGGTTTGACAAGGCAGCTTAAAAGTTTTTGAAATCTGGTTTTATGATTCTTTATATAATGGAGACGGTTGACATTGGATTTATTCAGGAAGAAAATATCACTGACAGGTGCTGACAGGGGAGAGATCAGATTAAAGTCGCTGTGGCGCCATGTTCCGTACAGGATATGGGTTTTGCTGATTTTTCTTATTATATTGCGGTCATCACACAGGATTGTGGCATCATTGTGCATGATTTTTGCCGCTGTGGATTTTCCTGCGCCTGAATGCCCTACGAAAACATAGCCTCTGCCTTTATGAACCAGCCCCATTGAATGCATTATACACCCCTGTCTGTATGCAAGGGCGCGGCTTAAAAATATCTGGTCTGTCGGCAGCAGTGAGATTTCAGTAAGCCCTCCCTTTGCAAAGGTTTCAGCAAGCCCTGCATCGTTATAGGTGTCTATTATTGTATGTTCCGTATTTGTCACCACTTTTCTGCGGCATATGCCCTGAACCGAGTCGTCCTGGAACCATTCATAAACAAACCCGTTTCCCTTCCTGAAAACGGCCCACGGCTTTCTGTAATAGATCCTGTTTTCAGCAGGTTCTGATGCACGTATTTTTTCTGCAAAATGATGGGTGATGACGATGTTGTCCTGCCCTGTCCCTGCCGCCTCAAATGGTTTTAGCTTTTCATGAAAGGTATCAGTTCTGAAAGGCAGTTCAGAGTTTATTTTTATGGTAAACCCGCCAATATCGAAGTATTTTGTATCCATCAGATTTAAAGATGCTGGTTTTAATTATCTGCCGGCTCCTGTGAAAACTGCCCTTGCTGTCAGTAAAAGTATCTTAAAATCATTGAACAGTGACCAGTTATCAATATATTGCAGGTCCAGTTTCATCCATTCTTCAAAGCTCAAATCATTTCTTCCCGGGGCAATCTGCCACAGGCAGGTCATGCCGGGCTTCATGGACAGCCTTCTGCGCTGCCAGATGGAATATTCATCAACTTCCTTTGGAATTGGCGGCCTTGGCCCCACAAGGCTCATCTCTCCTTTTAACACGTTAAACAGCTGAGGCAGTTCATCCAGACTTGTTTTTCTCAGAAAATGACCGACATGTGGAATAATTCTTGGATCGTTTTTGATCTTGAATACAGGCCCGTCAGCCTCGTTCATCTCGGCAAGCTCCTTTAACATTTCATCAGCGTTATCCACCATTGTCCTGAATTTGTATACCATGAACCGCCTTCCATTCATGCCGAGCCGCTCCTGTTTGTACAGAACAGGCCCTTTTGAGAAAATCTTTATGGCAGCGGCAATGCCCGCAAGAAGCGGGGATAATACAATGATCAGGATCACTGCGGCACTGAAGTCAAAGACATTCTTGACCAGCAGTTTACCTTCATTCTGCGGAGTTGACTGAAGGGTCATGTTGTAAACCCCTAAAAATTCCTCAAACTGGATAGTTGCAATGTCAGGACTGTACATGAGATAATGAAGCTCCCAGTCAGGGATTATCCTCACCTTGATTCCCATGGTTTCAGCCAGGGCAATATAGCGGTCTCCATGTTTCAGGCCTTTCAGCGACATGGCAAAAATAAGTTCGTCAACGATATTATCTTTCAGAAAATTTTCCAGATTGTCCACAAGGCCGATAACCTTGTGGTCATTGTATACGGTTGTTCCAATCAGCCTTTTTTCAGTCTCAAAACACCCCAGAACCCTGTAGCCGCTTGCTTTATACTGTTCAACCGCTTCAATGACCTGGCGTGCCCGTTCCCCGCTTCCCACAATCAGTATGTTTCTTGTATTGAAACCATCTGCCCTGACCTTTTCCAGTGTTTTGAATATGATGAATTTTGACAAAGTGAGCAGCACAATATTAAGAATCAAAAAAATAATCATTAAAAGGCGGCTGATTCCCTGAATATGCAGAAAATACATTGTAATGCTCACCAGGATCATTCCCATGAAATTGGATTTTAAAATTGCTGTGAAAAACTGCCAGAATGGCTGCTGGCGGTATGATTTATACATGTTCATCCATTTAAAGGAAATATACCAGGCAATTATGATCAAAAGCAGAATAATATAATAGTTCGGGTCGGTTGAAAGACTGCCTAATTTTCCCGGTAACAGGTTTTTTTTGATAAAATAGGCTGCAATAAAAGAAAAACCGGTAATTACAATATCAATTGCCTTTTGTATATCTAATGTTAATGATCCCTGCTCTTTAAGCATCTTTTTGTGCTAATCCTGTTGTAATTAATCTGATTGGCCTTAAAAAATAGTGAATAAAAGATAGATGTGCCCCAACCGGAAAATATAACCATTCCTTTTTTGTGGGTCGAAAAATAAGCCTTGCAAGATATAATGTTTTATCGGAAAAATTGTCCTTAATTTTAATATGAAAATCTCTGAATCGTTTATATCTTAGGGAAAATTGCGAATTATGCTGATTGCTGAACATATTATTTAAAACACTTTCACTGAGTTCCCTGATAATTTTATTTTCAGTAATTTTTAAATTCATTTCGTCTGGCACAGGCGCATTGAAAAGTATTTTTGCAAGGTTAAGCCCCAGGAGAAGAACATTTGTGCATCTCCATTGGGCGGAAAGCATCTGTATTAATGTCCAGTTGAGTTCTTTTTTTTTCTTTAAAAGTTCTGAAATTGAGCAGACCTGTTCCAGGTATTCCCACCCATGCTTTGCTCCATGAATACAAAGGTACAAAAGTAAATCCTCAGAGGAAAAATTTTTAATTTTTTGTTTTTCAATGGTAATGTTGGTTAACCGATTTTCAATATCTTCAAAAGATAAAGGGTTGGGAAGATAAATGCCTGACATTTCCCAATGCAGTTCAAGAGTAATATTTTTCTTTGCATGGAAAAAACCAATATTATCTTCAATAGCAATATATTTTTTTATTTGTTGAGGATTGAGATT